>CADBMD010000186.1 GCA_902795735.1 uncultured Bacteroidia bacterium | reverse complement strand
GAGACTCACAAGGTCTATGATGCCGAGGTTTTGAAAGCTGGTGGTGAATATGCCGAAGTCAGGATGCGGGCCGACTATAACGGAAGCGTCATAGAGAAAGTCTTCACCCTCTATGGCGGCACGCCACTCCTTGGAATCCGATACGCACTGGACATGATCCACCCGGAGATGAATGTCCTCGGGCCGCAGCCCATCATTGAAATAGGGAAAGCCCATGGCCTGGAAGACAAGTTTATCATTCCTGAAACGGATGGCACACAGACCTATGTAATGAACACCGACCACTACTACGGGAAAATCCTCTATCCCGTCGAAGGCTGGAATGCTGCCTATGACTCCAGGGAAGGCATATCCTTCGTCGGAGCATTCCCGGTACGCCAACCGTTCTACCTCCACATGTGGATGAACCTCCCCATGAACAGGGATTCACATTATTCCTACACAGAACTGCAGCCATGGCTGCCTCTGTACATCGGCAACACTTCCTTCTTCTCATACTACATGTGGGCCGACGGCACATCATGGGAAAACAGCCTCAAGGAACTCAGAGACAGAAACCTCATCACGGAAAAATAGCTTTGACATGAAAAGGATCATCTTATCAACTATGCTGGTGGCATTCGCTTTGGCCGGATGCTCCGACAAAACCAACAAGACGGTCACTACTCCCCAAGGGAAGGGAGAACGCATTTGGTCCATCTCGATGAACAAGGTATGCAAGGAATGGGACGGTCAGTGGCAAGGAATGACCGTCGCCTCCGACGGAGCCTGCTACTTCGGATCCTCTACCCATTCACAGGGGCATGGCGCAGGATTCCACAAGTTCGACCCCTCCACATGGCAGCACACGATGCTGGCCGAAGACATGACCTACATCTGCGGCGAGCAGGACACTCCTTCACAGCAAGGGAAGATCCACAGTCCCATAGTAGAATGCGATGGATGGTTGTATTTCACCACACATCTCTCAAACTACTGGAAAGAAGGAATCGAGAATTACACCGGCGCCCATGTCATGGGCTACAACATGAGCAGCGGAGAATTCCGTGATTTCGGCATAGTGAAACCGAGGTACTCGATTTATTCAGCTATAGGCGTCGATCCGGTAAGGAAGAAACTCTACGTCTTCCTGGTTCCTTTCCTTGACAAGCTCTATGAAGAGGATGGATGCCATCTGTTCAGCATAGACATTCCTACAGGGGAAAAGAAGGACCTCGGGCTCGTCGTTCCCGGAAGGAAAGGAGCCGCATTCTGGTTCTTCGTCGACAACAGAGGCGATGTGTGGTTCTCCCTCTGGAAGAAACACTACGACTACGAGAACGACCATGGCAACCTCTATGTCTATAGGGCGGAAAAAGATGTAATCGAGACTTTCGTTGACGTACTGCCTGAAGGCAGGCTGATCGACGGTACTCCGGTGACCGATGAAACGCTGCTGTCGCAAAGAGCATGGACCTGGGTCTCTCCCCTGCCAGACAGGGACAAATGCTATTTCACCATGGGGTGTCTGGGTGGAGGAGATGAACGTCTTTGGCTGTTCGATCCCAGCAAAGACATCGCTTCCGGTGAAGCTTTCCAGGAGGTGGCATCAATCGGCTCCAACTATTTCGAGACGGCCATCGGTGGCGACAGGCTCTACTTCATCCAGTACGAAGACTTGCAGGATGCCAGGACTCTATTCTCCGAGGACGAAAGGGAAATCGATCCGGATTCCCCTGCCTACATTGACAGGAAACTTCACTTGAGAAGCATCTCCCTCAAAGAAGGGGATGACCCGAATGTCATCACCGACCATGGTCCGATCATAGACCAGGATGGCCGCGCCGCAAGGATGATCATGTCCATGGCTGCAGACGACCAGGGCAGAGTCTATGTCTACGGAAGCTGGCATGTCAAGTCTTTCAAGGAGGCCACTCTGCAATATCTTCTCTTTGAATATCCCAACGGGGACCTTTACAGGCTTGTCAAGCGTGGCGAGTTCTTTGCTGTGATCGACACTTCACAACCTTCAGCGTAAAAACAAGAAGCGGGGTGAGCATCTGGCTCATCCCGCTTTGTTTTATCGAGGATTGCTATATCCTAGAAAAGATAGGCGAGTCCAAGCTTGGCGTAGCTCTTGGTCCTCTTGGTCCCGTCATTGGAAGTGTCGAGGTTGAAGATTCCCTGGTCATAACCGGCTGTGATCTGGATCCTGCTGATATTCAGGCCAAGTCCTCCACCAAGAAGAAGGTTCGTCCTGCTGTAGTCGCCATCCTTGTAACGGTCAGACTTGGGGCTGTTCTCTCCATTGACGGTCAATTGTGCGGTCGAAGAAATGCCGAACTGTGCTGTAGGACCCGCAAAAACGAAGAACCTGCTCCTCTCACCAAGGTTGAACCCGACATTGACATAGACCGGTACATTGATGAAATGCTCACGGATCTTGGCTCCGAGCTTTCCGTCGAACTCACTGTCATTTGCAAAGAGCATCGAATAGTAAAGGCCGGGAGTGATCCCCACGACATCGACAATAGGGAGGTTATAGGAGAAACCAGCGTAGAATCCATTCAATCCTAAATCGACAGGTTCAGTTCCCTTCAAGGTAATCTGGTCATTTGCGTGAAGTGCGCCGACACCGACTGACATCTGGGCGAATGAGTTCGTGGCGATCGTCATCATGACAGCAGCCACGACAAGAGTAATGATTCTTTTCATTTGCTTTCTAGATTTAAGTATTTCACGCCACGAATTTAACGATAGTTCCCAAAATATACAAACCGGAGCCGTTCTACATATGCAAATAAAACCAAATAATTATTCCCGAAAATTTTGTTTATATTATAAACTTGTTTATATTTGCAGAGAGGTTAAGGAAGACTGCGCAGCTTCTCTTGGCCGAGCAAACAAGTTAAACAGTTGATACAATGGAACAGAACAAAGAAATGACGGCGTCCGAGAGTCTCGCCCTCATCACCGAAACCCTTAACAACAGCCGCAAGGAGATACTCCGCGGCAGTGCAAAATACTATGTCCTCTGGGGGGCGCTTCTCATTCTATTCTCGCTTGCAGTATACATTCTTTGGAAGGGCACCGGCCATGCATACTGGAACAATCTATGGTTCGTCATGCCTCTGGTAGGATCTCCTTTGGCAAGGAGGATGGTTCATAAAGAAGGGGGAGTTCGCTCAGAGAATGTCATCAGCCGCATCAGCGGAGGCATCTGGGGCACATTCGGAATATTCGCATGCTCGGTGGCAGTCTTCCACCTTTTGTTTTCCTTCATCAATACAAATCCCGTCGGTGCCATCGCTGTAGGGACAAGCCTGTCGGCCCAGATCATCCTTTTGTTCGGAATGGCCGAAGCAATAAGCGGTGTGGCCCTGAAGAACTTGACAATCAAGATAGCAGGATTCCTGACAGGTGTCGGTGGATTGGTCCTTTACTACAGCATCGGGCTCAATGAAGAACAGATGTTCCTTTTCACCTTCGCCGGTCTGGTACTTCTCGTCACCGGACTCCTTGTCAAACGTCAATACAAGTAGGCAATGTTCCCTAAACTAGATCCAATACTTCATTCTGAGCTCCGGCTGGCTGTGATGAGCATCCTTGCCGGAGCCGATGAAGCTGATTTCACCTTTCTTAAGAAACAGACAGGTGCCACTTCCGGAAACCTGAGCGTGCAGATAGACAAACTCACTTCAGCTGGCTACATTACAGTGGAAAAGGGTTTCAAGGGCAAGATACCTCGTACGACCTGTCGGATTACGGAAGCAGGACAGGACGCTTTCCGGGCTTATGTCGAAGCCCTTAGGGAATACCTCTCTGTAAAGTAACGTGTTCCGGAAACTGCCAGTGTATCACACTCAAGGCGGGCGGAACAGGCATTTTTTATGAAAGTTAATGCTAAAAACGACTTATTATTCTCGTCCCAGCCACGGAAACCAGCCCTAAACGTGGCTGCAACAGCGATTGTCCCCGTCCCAGCCACAGAAACCAGCCCTAAACGTGGCTGCATTATCGATTGTCCCAGGTCTGTAGATATTGAAAGATACTCCAGGGATAAAACAAGCGTTACTGAAAGGGTTGTTTTTTGGCGAAAACGTGACATTTGCTTTGAAAGCCTGAATCCTTGTTAGCAGAACTGGCCGGAATGCTCACGGTTCAGACAAATTCTCCGGCAATCCATCAACCAGCCGCGGGGGTCAGTGATGCAAACATCTATAGACACGCCAGGGTCGAAATGGTAACTCACAGGACGGGACATTGATCTGTGGCACTTATATCTCTCATGATCATTTGATTACCTAAAAGTGGTTGCAAAATCAGTAACCGCAACGTTTAAAACATGACTTAGATTTCAAGGTTTTCGAAGATATTACCAGCGCAGGTTAATGGCGCACAAAGTTGTACATCAGTAAAAAGTTGTTGATTAAGCTGCTTGGGTGGCTGGAAGACAACGGTTAAAGCTGTTTCGTTATTTGTGAGGCACCTGAGGTTGGCGCGAAATGGCAATTCGGGAATTATTGTCATTTATTAAGCACCTGAGGTTGTTGTGTAACGACGACGAATTAAGGAAACACTTCAAAAACGCAGGTTGACTCCCACCTTCGGCTCAACACACCGTATTAGCGTTCAATTTTTTGACACAGGGTTTTGTACTTGATCCACTATCAGGCGCGTGCCGGAAGGAAGGAACAATTGGTATAGGTGCAAAAAGTAGTTGGTGATATACCATCAAACTTTTTGATATATAATTATTTATGGATAGTTTGATGAAACGCGTTTC
>CADBMD010000185.1 GCA_902795735.1 uncultured Bacteroidia bacterium | reverse complement strand
CTTGGAAGCATAAGGGCCAGGTTCAAGGGACGACAGGTTCGACCGGACCTTACCCAGACGGACATCAGCTGGTCCCAAGGCAACCTGGACGCCTCGAGCCCGAAGATATTCACAGAAAAAATGAGCGCAAGTGTAAGCCCCGAATTTATTGGAAAACTCCTCGACCTTGGACTTCCGGTCCAAAGCGAAGGTACCCCGCACCTCAGCATAGGGCTGGAATTCGGACGTGAACATGTACAGCTGGTCCCCGGTCCCAGCCTTACCCGTCCTGCAGTTGAAAGAGAATTTCATCCATGGCAGGGATGGTGTAGAAAGCACTACGGGAACTGGCGAGCCTACCGTAGGGCCGGGCGACACTCTCATGTCAATGGCATTCTCGTAGAAGCAAAGCCCGTCACCTCCAGTGCCATAGGCAGTTCCTATGTCCTGGTAGGACCAAGTGTCCCGGTCGATAGGGCCGTCGAAATAACGTCCGTCACCGATCACATACCCGTTGATCTTCTTTATACCGGCTTTATCGAGGAAACCCTTCCACTGACCGAACAATGCATTCTGCGTAAGCGCTATGGAATCCTTGGAGGCAATGGTGGGATCGCCCCCTCCGACAATATAAAGGTCCCCGTCCAGGACCCCATCCTTGATGGTCCCGGTATATCCGATCCTGGTAATAAACTTGAAGTCCGGCCCAAGCTGATGCATGGCAGTTCCGGCGGAGATGAGTTTCATGGTAGAAGCCGGGATAAGCCTCTTGCCATTGTCCCATGCCGCCAATGTGTCACCAGCCTTTGTCAAAGCCAAGACTCCGAACGATGAATTCTTCAAGATTTCATTTCCGGACACCAACTCGATGTACCTCTGGGCCTTGGACTTGGACACATCTTTCCTGGACGCCGGCACCTGCGCCTGGGCTTCCACCACCATTGAAACGGCTGCCGCTGCAAGGGCAAATATCAATTTAGGACCTCTCATATTCACAAATTTAGCAAAAAACACTAACTTTGAACATTACATCAAGCATCCAAGATTATGAAAAAGTGCGTTCTTGTGTCCGGTGGCGCCGGATTCATCGGCAGCCATGTTACCGTGGAACTGATTGAGGCAGGGTACGATGTGATCGTAGCGGACAATCTGTCCAACTGCGACATGACTTGCTTCAACGGGGTGAAAAAGATAACCGGGAGGGAGGATATCCCGTTCGTGAAGATGGATTTCTGCAATCCCGTAGCCACGGAACTCCTGTTCGATTCCAACCAGATCGATGCCGTGATCCATTTCAGCGGCTACAAAGCTGTCGGAGAATCCGTCATGGACCCCCTGAAGTACTACAAGAACAACCTCGAATCATTCATCAACGTCATAGAAAGCGCCAGGGACCATGGGTGCAGCAACATCCTGTTTTCGTCTTCTGCGACTGTCTATGGAGAACCCGACGTGCTTCCGGTTACGGAAAACACCCCCAGGCAGCCGGCGACTTCTCCTTATGGGAACACCAAGCAGATGTGTGAGGATATACTCAGGGACAGCGTGAAAGCCTATTCCAACATCAGGGGAATAGCCCTGAGGTATTTCAACCCTATCGGAGCACACCCTTCGGCTCTCATCGGGGAACTTCCCAGAGGAGTCCCCAACAACCTGGTCCCTTTCATAACCCAGACAGCGATCGGCAAAAGGGAATGCCTCTCAGTGTTCGGAGACGACTATCCTACTCCCGACGGAACATGCCAGAGGGACTTCATCGACATCGTGGACCTGGCCAAAGCTCACGTCTTCGCCGTGCGGAGGATGCTTGAAGGCAAGATGAAGGATGAATATGAAATCTTCAACATCGGCACAGGAAAACCTTTGTCCGTGATGGAACTCATCAAAGGTTTCGAAAAGGCCAACGGGGTCAAGCTAAACTACAAGATCGCTCCGAGAAGGCCAGGGGATGTCACTGCCATCTGGGCAGATCCCTCTCTTGCGAACAAGGAACTTGGTTGGAAGGCAGAGCGCGACATCGAAGAGACCCTGGCTGCAGCCTGGGCCTGGGAAAAGCATATTGCCTCAGGGGAATAGAATCTTCCTTCCACTCAGAAAGAATGACAAGTCATTCTGAACCAGCGAACGCTGGTGAAGGCTCTACAGCCAGCCGTTGCGGAGCAGGACCTCCGCGATCTGTACGACATTGGTCGCCGCACCTTTGCGGATGTTGTCGCTTACGCACCAGAAATTCAGGCCTGACCTGACCGAAGGGTCCCTGCGAAGCCTTCCAACGAAGACATCATCCTTCCCGAGTGAATACAGCGGCATCGGATAGACAAATGAGGCAGGGTCATCCTGGACGGTAACTCCTTCAGTTTCAGACCAGATCTTACGGACATCCTCAAGTGTGAAATCCTTCTCGAATTCCAGGTTGATGGACTCCGAGTGGCCGCCAAGTACAGGTACACGTGCTGTGGTAGGGCTCACTCCGATGGAATAATCATCCAGGATCTTGTGAGTCTCGTTGACCATCTTCATTTCTTCCTTTGTGTAGCCTGACTCAAGGAAATCATCTATGTGGGGAATGACATTCTGGTCGATCGGATAATGATAGAAGGCTGGGTATTCACCCCATTTTCCTCCATCCCTTTCCGCCTGCATCTGATTCATGGCCGGGGTTCCGGAACCTGTAACAGACTGGTAGGTTGAAACGACTATCCTGCGGATCCTGTACTTCTTGTGGAGGGGAGCTAGGGGAAGCAACATCTGGATAGTGGAACAATTGGGATTTGCGATGATGAAATCATCCTCCGAGAGGACGCCGGCATTGATTTCCGGGATGACAAGTTTCTTTGTCGGGTCCATCCTCCAGCAAGAAGAATTATCGACCACGCGGCATCCGACCGCGGCAAACTTAGGTGCCAGGTCCCGTGAGATGTCGGCCCCTGCCGAGAAAAGCGCTAGTTCCGGTTTAAGAGCTATGGCATCCTCGGCAGTCATGACGGGATACTCCTTCCCCTTGAATGTGACCATCTTTCCGACCGACCTCCCAGAGGCCACCGGAATGAATTCACTTACAGGGAAATTCCTCTCTTCGAGGACTTCGACCATCCTGGTCCCGACCAGTCCGGTCACACCAACTACTGCTACTTTCATTTCTGTTCGTTTTATTGCAAAAAAGGGAAGGCCTTGCAGCCCTCCCTGAAATTATCAAATTCCTGGACGAGAGCTACTCTGTTTGACCGGCCTTTTTAACGACCTCGCTGAGTTTGGCATAGAGGGCGTCTGTCTTTTCAAGGAGTTCCTTGCGGATGGATGCATAGTATGCACCCTTTGCTCCTTCTCCCTTGAAGTTTACCTTGTCCTTCAAGTCATTGAACAGGTCGACTGCCTCGTCGAGCAATTCGCCGAGAGCCTCATCGTCTGCCTTTGAATTGACAGAACTGAAAAGCGAACAATCATCGATGAAAGCACCGATCACATACTCAATGTCCTTTTTGATGTCACGAAGATTCATAACTTTCTTTCTGTTTTGAAATACGTTGCAAAGATAGTGATTTTTCTCGACATCGAGACAACCTTTCAAAAGAGTAATGGTCAAAACCTCATTTGCAGGGAGATTTCGGTGGTCGGCTTGAGTTTTCCGGATATGATCGCAGGTTTTTCTTGCCAGACAGAATAGGCAGAGGCCGTTTGCTTGAGTATGGCCGATGAAACAATCTGTGTAAAGGCACAAGTAAGAATGAACGCCATCGACGCCCATAATCCAATATATAACAACTGTCAGTTGAATCCGTTACCCCGCATTATCTGAGAAAAGATATAAAATGCATATATACAATGAATATTCCGTATATTTATGGAAAGCAAATCATCATATGAAAAGAATCTCCATCCTGATCGTAACATGCATCCTATCTGTTTCCTGTACGGACCGAGACCAGAAATACAAGGACCGTAGTTCAGAACCACTTGTGGGATTCGAATTCCAAAAACATTGCGACATCACCTATGACAATGCCCTGCTGAAAGATGCCTTTGACAAGTATGGCCCCGGAAAATACAAAAAATGGCAGAAAACACTTCGAAAAGACTTGAAAGAGATTCTTGGGCTAAATGTAATCGAAGGGCAGCTCAAGGATTTCAAGCCTGTCACCCGGAAGATCGCCGAAGAAGACATAGGGTTCGCCAGTAGGCAGCGCTGGGAAATATGGACGGAACCGGACGTAAACATCCCTTTCATCCTGATTGTTCCTAAAGAACGTAAGGAAAAGACACCGCTTATCCTGACGCCCCATGGTCACAACCGGAACTTGGAGGTCTATGCTGGTATCTATGAATCAGAAAAGGACAGTACCGATGCCTGGAAGATGGACCGTAATCCAGCCTTTCGCTTCGCACAGGAGGGATTCATAACTCTTCTCCCAACTGCGCGAGGATATGGTTCCACGATGTATCCTGAAGATTTGGCTGATGGAAAAAGATGGTCTTGCAGGGAACTTCTGATGCGTGACTTGCTAGTCGGACGGACTCCAGTCGGGGACAGGTGCTGGGACCTGATGAAGATCCTGGACTGGGCCCTAGAAAACCTACCGATAGACCCCAAGAATATAATTGTTACTGGTAATTCCGGAGGCGGGACGCAGGCTGAATACTGGAGCGCGCTGGACGAGAGGGTTACGATGTCTATTCCTGGGTCCGCATTCAGTTCCATGGCTGCCAGTTGGGGCAGCGTCCATCACTGCGAATGCGGATATATTCCCGGAATACTGAATTACTGTGAGCTTGGAGACCTGGCAGGCTTGACCGCCCCACGTAAGATCTGTATACTGCAAGGAACCGACGACCATATTTCCCTAACGAAACAGGCGAAGGAACAATTTCTAACCACGAAAAGGATCTATGAGGCTGCCGGTGCTCCCGACAACTGCTCGCTCATAGTTAAAGAAGGCGGCCATCGGTATTTCTTTGATGACGCCCTTGAATATGTCAAAGCCAATCTTGCTGATTAAGAGTTCCAGCTGACAGAAGAATTATTCAAAGAAAAGGAAAGTGACGGAATGAGCAGGGATAGAGACCGTCCCATCATTCCCAACGGCGAGAGTCGTGTCATATGGTTTCACATGCTCATCGCCAATGTCGTTGTAGTCCAGTGCCGAATTACCGGACAAGACCCTGGCCCGGACCTTTTTCGGGACCTTCATCCCCATTCCCTTGAAGTCCAGAGTGAGGGGTACTGCTTTCTCCGGGTGCTTGTTGGAGACTGAGCAGACGTATTTCTTTCCATCCCTGTCGGAAGTCAGCAGGATGTCCAGGACTTTTGTCGACGCATCGCCATCTGAAAGGGTTTCCACCATATCGACTGTCGGGACGACATATGGGAGCAGGTCGTTGGAATACATCTTCATCGTGTAGAAATGGGTTCTGCGGACGATTCCTTCTGGATGTACGAATATGGGTCCTCTGGTATTGGTGATCGGGGAAACACAGGCAATGTCCACATACTCGCTGTGACGCAGGCAGGTGTTGAGAAAACAAGCTGAGAATATGGCATCCGCCATGGTGTAAGTGTAGGCGAAATCGTTCTCCCGACGTGCAGCATAGTCATATCCTTTCTTCAAGTCAGCAATCCCGGGGTGGTACCATCCACGGAGGTTCCACTCATCAAAGGCAATCTTGATCCGGTCCCCGTAACCAGCCTCCCGGAGAATACTGATAGTTTTGTCAATCTCTGTTTCGGGGCTGTCAGTCTTCATCATGCAGCGGAGATAGGTGTCGGGGTCCTTGCTCGTATCATGCCACACCCAATAGCCATGTATGGAAACATAGTCCAGCAGATATCCTGCTTTTTTCAGAAGAGGATAAGTCCATTCCCGGTTGGGCGTCGCGGCTGCGAAAAGGGTGATATCCTTGTCAGCACTCAGCATCAGCTTGGCGCTCTCCGTTACCAGCGGACCCCACTCGTCTATGCTCTTTTCGCCAAGCTCATGTCTTCCCCAGTTTTCATTGCCTATGCTCCAGTATTTCACATGAAAAGGCTCGGGATGGCCGTTCTCGGCCCTCTGGCGTGCGAATTTACCTTTGGTCTGGTTACAGTATTCCACCCAGTCGCTCATTTCTTCCATCGTGCCGGTACCGGCATTGGTACAAATAAAAGGCTCGCAACCTACCTTGCGGCACCATTTGACAAATTCGTCAGTGCCGAAGGTGTTCGGATCCTCGACTTGCCAAGCCTTGTCCCAGACGGCCTGGCGGTTCGGACCCACTGCGTCTTTCCAATGGTAGGCTGACACAAAACAACCGCCGGGCCACCTCACGATCGGGACCTTGAGTTCCTTTACCGCCTCAATCACATCCTTGCGAAACCCATCCTCGTCCGAGAGAGGACTTCCGGGACAGAAGACCCCGCCATAAACCTGGTTGTCGAAATGCTCCAGGAAGGCTCCGAATATCATGGGGTTATACTCCGAACGTTCTTCAAAAGCCTTGACCGTGAATGTGTTTTGGGCGTGCAGGAAGGAGCCCGCCATTCCGGTAGCTATCGCCAAGGCCAAAGCAAGCCTATTTCGAATCATGTTCAATAAGTTGAATTATTACTATAATCCTAAACAGTTCAGTTATTTGCAGGCAGGACAGTAAAGGTGTACGATCCTTTCAGCCCAGCATGGCGCTCACGAAGGGTGACACGGTAAACCTCGTCTCCCCAGACTCGCTTCAAGGGCGGATCATCAAGGACGATTGTCTCCATGAAAGGTTCCAGTTTCTTTCCATCATAATTCAGAGTCAAAGTCTCACCCTGTACCGTCATTATGAGTTTCCCTGGAACAGAAATATCAACATCTCCCCAAGTAAGCCAGTTGAATTGCGCCGGTTCCCTTGACTCGGAAAGCGTGTAGCTGTCCTTGATTGTAACCTTTCCATTCTTCAACGACACCTTTCTCAGCATGCTCTTGACACATGCTTCTGCAGGATATGTCCCGGCAAAATCGACCGAGAAAGTCATCGTCCGAGGATCAAATGAAGATTGCTTGCTTTCATACTGTCGGCCTTCTTTTTCTGGGATTCCGTTGAACATGGGGAGATTGTGGTAATTCGCCTGCATGGTCCAGATCTCATAACGCTGAGGACTGAAAGTCTTAGTGATGTAAGTTCCTACACCTGCGTCGATGAGGAAAGGAATAGCTTTATAGTAAAGAGAGACAGTTCCAATGTCATTGTGGTTGTGACTTTGCGCGTTGTGGCCGCCCTTCGATGCAACGAAGAAACCGTCCGATTCTCGCATATAGCAAATCTGGGTTTCCGGGTACCAGGTGTAAGGTTCCATAATCAGTTCAGGCTTCTCCTGCCTCAACTCGTCCTTTACCAACAGAGAATAGAACATGCGGATGATAAAACGGTCTCTGGGGGCAGGGATATCCTGTCCGTCAAGGACATATGCCGCATAGCCCGTCATCAGCGGACTTCCGACAGCTTTCCCGTAATTATAAATGACGAGCGGATGACCGCCACCACGGGCACTAGCATCAGAGAAATTCACCACCCAGCCGTTCCCGATTACCGAACTGGCGATATATTCACCCATCCTCCGTATCATTGGATCGCCCAACGCATTGACCTTGCCTCCTGTGATCCAATTCAGGAACAAAAGATATTCGAAGTTCTTGGCCGGACCCTGGTACCAGTAACTGGGCCCTTCGTCGCAGCACCCGTCCCCTTCGATGTTGTTGAGGTACTTGTCGACTGATTCCATGGACATGTACGCTGCCTTTGCAAAGCGGTCCATGTCCTTCTCAAGAAGAGCGAACACCTCCAGACAGTTGATGCTGCACCAGGGTGTCCAATTGTTGAGCTGTCCGGTCTCCGGTTCAAAGTTGTCACCCTTCCACCAGAAGTGTGTCTGGGTTA
This sequence comes from uncultured Bacteroidia bacterium, assembly GCA_902795735.1. Taxonomy (GTDB): domain Bacteria; phylum Bacteroidota; class Bacteroidia; order Bacteroidales; family UBA932; genus Cryptobacteroides. The sequence continues at coordinate 11,178 of CADBMD010000185.1, read as the reverse complement.
AGTAGGGAGTCATGATCCGCTTGTCAAGTTCCTCATAGAGGCGGCGGCTTATCTCCGGTTCTATCTTGTCGAAGGATTCATGGAAATAATAATAAACCCATGCCATGATTGAACCGACGTCCCCGCAGACCAGGTCGATGGCATTGTCGAATGACTGAGGAAAATAGTGGCCGCTCTTCTGCAGGCTGAGGTGATGAGAGAGAACCCATGATGTTGTCTCGCAGATTGCGAAAGACCCGTTCATCAGCTGGTCGAGATAACGCCCTTCTCCAGAAGCAAGTTCTGCAAAGAAAAGATCGATGATCGCAAAGACATTGGAATAGAGCCTTGCACCGGCCGCTCCCTGCGAACCTCCACGGTCATGGGTCAGGTAATCCGTCGCCGTGACGACTTTCCACTCGTACTCCAACGCTTTCTCGCCCCGCTCTATGAAATCATCCTTCCAGTCACCCAGCAGTTCATCCCATCCGGCCCGGTCTTCATAAGAAGGGAACGGAACCCATTTCTGGTCCGGGATGAGAAGTGTTTTCAGCGTCGCTTCATCGGCAATGTTGCGCAGGATGTTCCGCTCCTCGTAAGCTGAGAGCGTTCCGGCAGCGAACAGGCAGATGGCCAGCAAAGAAATAATTCTCCTTTTCATATCTCACACCATGAACAAAATCATGTCAGTACAGGGTTTGATCCTGGCATGCTCGCTATACCAGCAAGCAGGTACCTCAAGTTGGACTCCGATGCCACAGCCACAACCGGTGCCGTCTGCATAGACATTTACAGCATAAATAGTCGGATAACCCCCGTTGAACCTCTAAATTACCAATAAATTGCATTTATCACAACAACTTCTTCAATATTTCATTGGAGCAAATGAGAACTTGAATGCCAAAAAGGGATCACGTGCAAAACCAAGTGTTAATAACTGAACGTAAGTGTGCACCCCGAGTGTTTAAACAAAGGAATACACATAACTTTTCAAAGTTCATAACCCTGTTCTGGTGAGCGAAACGGGCCGAATTGCTCACGGTTCAGCCAGGAAATGAAATTCACCTTCCCTGTGAGAGGGCATTTCGAACCCTTGTGTTGCATAGTTGCCGGGAAGGATAGGCGAAATCGGCTGGCTTTCCCACGGAGTCTGCCTTAAAGGGTGCTCTGGTGGACTTTGTGTGGGAAGGTGATTTTCATGTAGGGGATGTTGTCTGGTTGTGGCACGGTTGGTTTTCAAGGCTGGCACGGAGATATTCAGCAATCGAACTGCAAAGTCACGTTTTCGACAAATATCTGCTCGCATAGTTCCCAACCGAACTGCAAAGTCACGTTTTAATCCGAAATCGAGCCCGGAGAGTTCGGCATAGAACTCTCCGGACAGTAAAAAAGGCATCGTTTTGAGCAGATGCTAGCCTGAGGCTGACTACAGGGTCGTTACCAGTTCTTCAAGGGACTTCCTTTGAGAATGCAGTTCCGTCGGATTTCCGCCATGGGAAGCAGGATGACCTATGGCAAGAAGGGCATAGATCCCATGATCACGCATCTCAGGGAAAACTTCACGCAACTTGGAAGGATTGAAATCCCAGATCCACATGTTCGCCAGCCCCACATCCGTAGCCGTAAGCATCAAATGAGTAAGCACAATAGCCGCATCGGTCTTGGCCGAATTGGTCCCGTCACTCTCCCGGACCCAAGCCTCATCATTCCGGCAGCCGACCGCGAGGACTACCGGAGCACCATAGCAAGGATGGATGGTCCGCAAACGAGCAAGGGCTTCTTCACTCTTGATGACCCAGATCCGAGTCGGCTGGCAGTTTCCTGCAGAAGGTGCAAGACGTCCGGTCTCAAGGATCATGTTCAACTTTGTTTCTGAAACAGGATAGTGGTTGAATGAATGACATGAATAACGGCTCTCAAGGATGCGCAGGAAGGCATCGGAACCATAGTGATATTTGGTTATCTTTTGATCTATGTCGGAGAATGCGGCACGATTCATGATCTTGCCGACGTTGCTCATTCGGCTGAGGAATTTCTTTTTCATCTTCTGTTATTGTTATTGACCTGATGGCGACTAGACGCCCATTATTGCTTTAACCAAGAAATATACAAGAGGGACTGTCACGGCAAACACACCGATGATGTCGAGGATCACTCCGGCCTTGATCATCTTCGTGATCGGGACATAGCCGGAAGAATAGACGATGGCATTCGGAGGTGTCGAGACCGGGAGCATGAAGGCAAGAGAAGTACACAGAGCCATCACTACGCAGACAGGCACCGGGCTGAAGCCAAGAGAAACTGCCGTGGCAATGGCGATAGGGCCCATAAGGTTGGCGACGGCCGTGTTGGAGGTAAGCTCGGAAAGCAGCAGAGCCGTTACTGCGAACACGGTGAGGAACAGGTACTCTGACGGCTGTCCGCCAAGGGCACTCGTAAGCGACTCGCCGATCCATTGTGAAAGGCCTGTGGAGAACACCATGCCTCCGATTGCAAGTCCGCCACCGAAAAGCAGCAAGGTACCCCAGTCGATACCCTCGACCCCGTCTCTCCATTTCATAGTCATCCTACCCTCCTTGACATTTACCGGCATGAGGAACAGGAGAAGACCACCGATCATGGCAGCGATAGCCTCGGGGAAGTGACTGTTGTAAGCCTTGACGAAACCGGCATCGATAGCATTGGGAGCGATGTTCTGGATGGCACTGAGTATTCCAGGAAGCACCCACAGAACGACAGCTACTATGAACGCTATGAGAGTGTTCTTCTGTTCACGGGTCCATTTGCCCAAAGAGTCCTTCCTTTCCTGGATGAATTCCTGAGCTCCATCGATGTGCTTGACATCTGAAGGGAACATTTTCTGGAGCACGAAGAATGTGATGACGAAATAGAGGATCATGGCTATAAAGCCCCAGATCATCCAGTTGAAGAACGTAATCTGAGGAGCTTCAGGTGCCAGCTCCCGGATAAAGCCTATCATTATGATGTTCGGAGGTGTTCCGATCGGAGTAAGCACGCCACCTATCGAACAAGCATATGCCGTCATAAGCATCAAGCCTGTAGCGTATTTGTAATTGCTCAGATTGATCATCTTGCCATTGGCAGCCATCATCTCCCGGATAGCCTCAAGCAGTCCGAGCGCGATGGGGAACATCATGGCAGCGGTAGCCGTGTTGCTGATCCACCCTGAGCACAGCATACACGCAAGGCCGATGGCCAGAAAGATACGACGTGGAGAATCCCCCACCCATTTCATAGACATGATGCCATACGCGATACGCTTGTCCAGACCGTTGACCATCATGCCTTTTGCAATCAGGAAGCCTCCCATGAAAAGGAAGATCATCGGATTCGCAAAGGCCTTGAAAGCTTCTGTAGCAGACGCTACCCCGAAGATGACACAAAGAGTCGGGCCAAGGATGGATGTGACAGGGATCGGCACAGGCTCGCAAATCCACCAGAAAGCCACGAAGGTCACTATCGCTAGCAGCTTGTGGGCTTCCGGATTGTCGGCGAGTCCGGCGATGGGGAGGAAATAAACCAACAGGGCACAAATAGGCCCGAAAATCGCTCCAATGATGTGTCTTTTACGATCGAATGAAGCTTCTTGTGACGTTTTAACAATCATAATAGGAAGTCCGATTACGTGGTTATCAGTTCATAGGCAATATTGTCTACAATATAGCTTATCTTTGGGAAAATTCAAAATTATTTGAAAAAAAGCGTATTACAGCACTATTTGTTCAATGGCGATATTGGAACGTGCTTCCCTCGGATCGAGGCGCCTGGAATCGGTGCTGTAAAGGATGAACAAACGGCCCCGCTCGACATAATAAGTCGGATAGTGGATCCCCTCAGGGACGGATTTGGAGCGCACGAACTCCAATGAAGAACCATCTCCGGAAACCTTGTAGAATGATGTAGTGGCGCGGTAGACAGAACCGTAGCCTTCGACCTCCGAAGGACCTGAAGTGTTGCAAGACAGATAAGTGCTTCCTTTGTAGTCAAAGAACTCCGGACGTGCCGTGATCGCACCATCGACAAGGCGCAGGTTAGAAAGAACGCCGGTGGCAGAGTTCCAAGTACCATAGATCACACCGTTTTCGCTCTGAACCCTGATGGCAAAAGCAAAGACATCTCCCCTCAAAGGATGCACGACTCCTTCCCAAAAGGTAGTCCCCAGACCAACTGATGAAAAATCAGGAATACAGACAGACTCCCAATGGACAAGGTCGCGGGAACGGACGATTATGGCAGTAAAGCCTGAGGCCACGGCGCTGATGACGCTGTAGTAGTAACCGTCATGCGACACTACTTCCACATTCATTCCGATTCCGAACGCTGTCTTAGGTCCCCCATCGGAATGCCAGGGAATATCCTTCCCTGTCTTTTCTTTATAGATGTCAAGGACATTTGCAACCGTGACCTGCCTTCCATCCAAGGTCATGACTTCCTCTTTTCCCAATTCGTTCCTCTCAAGGTCGAACGGGACATGGACATAGGCGCTGCGCCCATCAACGCCAGGACAGAAAAGGATGTGGAGCGTTGAACCCTCGATGACTCCGGTAGGATCGTACGGAGGCCTGAAATCATCGGTGATTCCTTCGCCCGCCTTCCTGACCGGGATGAAATTACGATGTTCAAGGTCGCCCGTTTTCCAACGGCTAATCTTCAAATCTATGTCCAGGTTTTTCGGATGCTCCTTCGTACTTTCATAGCCGGCATTGTACAGTCCGTAGTGAAAGCCTTTGTAGTCACCCACATACCTGAAATCATGGGACATAAGTTCCGTTGACGGATCCGAAACGGAACCGATGCAAACGTCATAGGGAGCCCGGCAGGAAACCATGAGCGAGAGCAAAAAAAGGACAGCGGCCCCTTCCTTGATCTGAAAATACTTCATTATTGGAATCTATTTATCGACCCACAGCGAATCGGCCTTGTCAATGTAAAGGATACCCTCGAGATGATCTGTCTCATGCTGGGAAATCACGGCGGTGAATCCTTCGACAGTCTCCCTCACCACTTCCAGAGAAGAAGGATCCTTGTAGGAAATCGTAACCTTTGAATATCTAGGCACGGAACCGGACCAACCCGGTACGGAAAGGCACCCTTCCGGACCTGAGGAAATCTCTCCAGAGAGCGACTCCACACGGATGTTGGGATACACCTTGAAGGGCTCGCCGGGAAGGTCGAACCTCTGGACTGCGACCACCCTCCTGTTCAGCCCGACTTGCGGCGCAGCTATCCCCACGCCATCCTGGCTGGGGTCCTTTACGGTGTAGAGCATCCTGGCGGAGAGCGACTCGAAAGCCTTGGAACGCAAATCCCTGTCTGTAAAGTCCACAGACTTGCTCCTCAGCATAAGCGAATCATTCTTGTCATAGATAGTCAAGACCCTCATCAGGGAATCCGGTCCTTCCATCAAAGCCTTCTCTGCGGAAGTCAAGTCAGACTTTCCGGAGCATCCCCCGAAAGCAGCCGCAGCAAGAGCCAAGAGGACAATAAATATGGATCTTTTAACACTGAATATCATTGGTTACCTCCCTGAAACAGTTTCCTTACCAGCGCAGGCACATCTGCGACCTTCACGATTTCAATCCCTTTCGCCTTACCTTCAAGGGACGCGAAAGATGAAATGAATATTTTCTTGAATCCCAACCGTGCGGCCTCAGCCACCCTCCTGTCTGCTTGTGCGACTGGCCTGATCTCGCCGCTGAGACCTATTTCGCCGGCAAAGCAGTAGTCTGCAGGAATCGGAAGATCGAAATTGGAAGACAGGACAGCACAAACCACGGCCATGTCGCAGGCCGGATCGCTGACCCGGAGACCTCCCGCCATATTCAGGAAGACATCCTTCTGCGCGAGCTTGAACCCCGCCCGCCGCTCCAGAACGGACAGCAACATATTCAGACGCCGCGTGTCAAATCCTGTCGCAGACCTTTGGGCCGTACCATAGACAGCCGAACTCACCAGCGCCTGGACTTCGAAGAGGAAGGGCCTCGTCCCGTCCAGCATTGCAGCGACGGCAGTTCCGCTCAGGCCTTCCTCATGCATAGGGATTAGCAGCTCGGAAGGATTGGAGACCTGCCTCAGTCCCTTGCCGGTCATCTCGAACACAGCAAGTTCAGATGTCGAACCGAAACGGTTCTTGATGCTCCGGAGCACCCTGTAGGGCCCTCTGTTTTCACCCTCGAACTGGAGGACAACGTCCACGATGTGTTCCAGGATCTTAGGCCCGGCGATGGAGCCTTCTTTGGTAATATGGCCGATCAGGATGACCGGCACTCCGGTCTCCTTTGCAAAGCGCAGCAAGACTGCAGCCACCTCCTTTATCTGGGACACGGAACCGGGAGTGGAATCGACACTCTCCGTGAACATTGTCTGCACAGAATCCACTATCATCAGGTCAGGGAGATCGGCTCTTGCCTGTTCCAGGACATTCTCGATGAGGGTCTCACTGTATATTCTGCAGTTGGAGGCATCGCCTCCCAGCCTGTCGGCACGCATCTTCACCTGCCTTTCGCTCTCTTCGCCAGTGACATAAAGAGTCTTTAGCGAAGGACAGCCAAGGGGAATCTGCAGGGAAAGTGTGGACTTCCCTATTCCCGGCTCTCCTCCGATCAACACGAGGGAGCCTTCAACTATCCCTCCTCCAAGGATCCTGTCAACTTCTTCATTATTCAAAGACACCCTGGCCTCGGAAGTAGAATCTATCTCCGAAAGCTTCCTGGGCTTCCGGCCTTCCCCGGGAACGCTTCCTGACCTGAGGGAACTCCTCCTGAGGCTTCCGGAAGAGGAGGCAGGAGTTATCTTCTGTTCGGTCATGGTGTTCCATTCCCCACAAGCTGGACAGCGGCCCATCCATTTTGAATATTCATTCCCGCAATTATTGCAGAACCAGACTGTCTTCTCTTTCATAATCTATTTATTCCAAGGTAGTTCACATTTTTCAAGGTCTGAGATCCGTCCGTTTTCAATCTTGAAACGAAGGGCCATCCTGGGCACGTCCCTCGACCCCTGGTAGCCGCATGCCCCGGGATTCATGAACAGGAATCCCAGCCTTGAGTCCCTGAACACCTGAGGGATGTGGGTGTGGCCGCAGACAAAGATGTCCGGCCGATAGGTATCTATAAGGCCGATCGCAAGCTCATCGTAGACAGGCCTTTTGGGATCATAGGCCCAATAGCTTCCTCGGCGCAGTCCGATGTGGGTCATCAGGACCTTGAGGCCTTCACACTCGAAATGCGCGAAACGTGGATAAACCTGTCTGACATCCTGGGCGTCACAGTTGCCATAGACTCCGACCAGAGGCTTGAATGCCTCTATGGAAGCAGCGCATGACAGAGTCCCGAAATCCCCCGCATGCCAGATCTGGTCGACCGGTTCCAGGAACTTCCGGACATCATCTGCAAAGACTCCATGAGTGTCTGAAATAAGACCGACGAACATAGACTAAAGCTTGATTACTATATGTTTCCTGTACAAGACCCAGAGAATGCTGAAAATCACCGTCACGAAAATCAAGGCATATAAGAGGGACGTGTACTCATTCGCTCCGAAATAGCGTGAAGGACTGAAATTGAAGAACTGGTAGCTCTTCGCAATCACCCCCGAGCAGACGAAGGCCATCAAAGGGTTCATTCCCATGGCACGGAACGGTTCGAAAGGCTTGGCATGACCCTTCAAGTCCACCACGTACATGAGGAAGGCAAGGGCGACCATAGCCCACCCGCCGGCATAGAACACATACGAAGCAGACCACAGTGGCTTGCTGATCGGAATCCAAATGCTAAGGATCATGGCCAGAGCAAGACTCAAGCAGCCATAAACGAAAATCCTCACGGTCACCCTGTCGGGAGAATTCTGGATCCTGACAAGGTCCGGCGATCCGTTGACCTGGGTGGAGGTGCCTTCAGCCCAAGTGGCAGCCATCCTGTCACGGGAGCGGATGATCATCGAACCTATCAGGTAGCCGAGCAGGCATGTACACGCAGCAGTCATGGAGCCAAGCAGTCCTTCCGGATCGAAATTGGTTCCGCTGTAACCATGGTAACAATGGTCGCCTCCTACCAGCCATTCATCAATCCTCATCGACACATTGCCCTCCAGTGTAAATGCTCCTGGTTCCCTGCCGAACAAGAGCAATATTGCCGTGTAGAGGACACACAGCACACCCACGGCGCCCAGTATCTTCCCGGGTTTCTTCAGCCAGACAGCCAGGCATCCCCCAAGGGCATAGGCTATGCCAATCCTTTGCAGGACTCCAAAAATCCGCTTATGCTGAAGCCAGTAGAGATAATTCTGCCCGAAAGACCAGGTCTCATCATGGGGAGAAACGGGGAAGAAAGGATAAAGATTCAAAGCCAGGCCCACCAGGAAGATGAGAGCGCCCCTTTTCAACACTTTCAAGTAAGCCTTGGCATCGTTCCCTTCCCGGCTGGAGAAAGAAAAAGCCATCGCACACCCCATGCAGAATATGAAGAAAGGATAGACCAGGTCGGTCGGAGTGCAACCGACCCAGCCGGCATGCCTCAGAGGGGGGAAGATATGTGACCATGTCCCTGGATTATTGACGATGCACATGAAAGCGATCGTTATTCCCCGAAGGACATCCAGTGATACAAAACGCTTTTTCATATTCACAAATATAGTCTTTTTGAGCCAATTTGGTATCTTTGCGGCATGGAGATATTCTTTGCTGACGAGGTGAGTGGGAAATGCGTTTCCCTTGGACAAGAAGAGAGCGGCCACTGCGTCCGCGTGCTGAGGCACAGGACCGGCGACTTGATAACGGTAGTTGACGGGCAAGGCACGATGATGTCCTGCCGCATTGTCGATGACTCTCCCAAGGGCGTCGAAGCCGAGATCCTTGAAACCGTCGAAGGCTGGGGCGGGCATCCATATTCACTGAATATGGCAGTGTGTCCTACGAAGAACAATGACCGCTTCGAATGGTTCGTTGAAAAGGCCACGGAACTCGGAGTGGACGTAGTTTCCCCTATCATCGGGGAAAGGTCCGAAAGGAAGGTTTTCAAATCCGACAGATGCCGGAAGATTGCCGTCTCGGCAATGAAGCAAAGCCTGAAGGCCAAGCTTCCGGTCATCGAGGATCCCGTCTCTGTCAGAGATTTCATCCTGGCATCAAGGGAGCAGGATCTGAAGCTCATCTGCTACTGCTTCGAGGGAGAATCCCAGAGGCAGTCTGTGCAAAAAGTCCTGGAAGGGCTTCCTTCCGGCAGCCGGATCTCCATCATGATCGGCCCGGAAGGCGATTTCTCGCCTGAGGAAGCCACCCTTGCGATCGAGCATGGATTCATCCCGGTCCATCTGGGGCCATCCAGGCTACGTACCGAAACAGCGGCCGTCACTGCAGCCACTGCTGTCTACCTCCATTTCATCAACGATTAATCTTTAGGAATATGCATAAGAAAGATATAGACAACGTCATGGCAGAGGCCCTGGAAGTGCTGAGAAAGGGAGGAGTGATCCTTTACCCTACCGACACGATCTGGGGGCTTGGCTGCGATGCCACCAACCCTGAAGCAGTAGCCAGGATCTATGACATCAAACATCGCTCAGACAGCAAATCGCTTGTGCTCCTGGCCTGCAGCCTTGACCAGATAGCCCTGTATGTCAAGGAGATACCCTCAATCGCCATAGATCTTGTCGAAGTCAACGACGCTCCTATGACGATAATCTACCCTGGGGCCAAAACCTGGCCGGCGCCGGCAGAGGGAGAAGCACCGAAAGCTGACAAATACCATCTTGCCTACAACACAGTAGCTTCGGACGGGACCGTGGGAATACGCATCCCCATGATGGAATTCTGCCGCCAGCTGACCTACAAGCTAGGCCGTCCGATAGTCTCGACTTCGGCCAACATCTCGGGTGAGCCTTCACCGAGGAAGCATTCAGACATACCTCCTTCAATTCTGGAAGCCGTGGACTATATTGTGGATCCAAGGCTGGAGGCCGGTTCAACCGGTGCCGCTTCCCAGATTATAAAGCTCGGTCTGAACGGCGAAGTAGAGATAATAAGGAAATAAGGGCTCAGGGGGAAAAGTACATAAGACAGTTCTCCAAACAGGTGCTCGCCACGCTTCAAGGAAGTGTACCCGCTGGACTTCCGATTGTTTTCAACACAACAAGAATTTTTATTATTTTTGGAATGATTCATTAGAAAAGATATCATGAAAGTACTGCTTATTAACGGAAGTCCCAGGAAGGAGGGAAACACATTCACGGCTTTGGAGCAGATCACGAAACAGCTGGCCACCCATGGCATCGATAGTGAGATCATCTGGATAGGCAACCGCCCGGTGAGAGGTTGCATTGCATGCAATACATGTATTGACAAACCAGGAACATGTGCCTTCAGTGACGACCTTTGCAACACCATTTCATCCAAGATGCAGGATTCCGACGCCCTTGTAGTCGGGTCTCCTGTCTATTACGGCCAGCCAAACGGAGCCTTGCTCTCGCTCCTCCAGAGAGCGCTGTACTCAGCTGGAGCGGCCTTCGTAGGCAAGCCTGCAGCAGCGGTGGCTGTCTGCCGTCGCGGAGGTGCATCTGCAGCTTTCCAGACTTTGACAATGCCCTTCCAGATGATGAGCATGCCGGTCATATCCTCTCAGTACTGGAACATCGCCTATGGCCGTGCAGCCGGTGAGGCAGTCCTTGACACGGAAGGAATGCAGACTATGCGCACCATGGCCGACAATCTCGCCGCCCTTCTTGAAGCCACGGAAGGCAAGCCGGCACCTGGACGAACCGAGCCCTGGGCCCCGATGCATTTCATCAGGTAGAAGAAATACCTGATTTCGGCTCTGTGGGAAGCCGTGACGGCTGTATTGTTGATTATAAGTCTATTACTGAAAAGAGGTTGCACTGATTTCGATGCAACCTCTTTTAAATAATTAACTGATAATCAGAGATATAAGCGCCACAGGCCAGTGAGTCGTGATGTACTGCGGTTGTGGAGTTTATTGGGGGGCGCCACTGCCACCCTCGGCACGTTAAGAGGGAGGACCGGAGCGGAACGAAGTGAAGAGGAAGATCGGAGAGATAAAAAAAAAGAATCAACGACTTAAACAAGTCGCTGATTCTTAAAGAGTGGAGGTAGTCGGAATCGTATCGACACTGCATTCAGCCCTACAGGCCTCTACAAATCACTATTCTACGCTGAAGAAATGCAGG
>CADBMD010000184.1 GCA_902795735.1 uncultured Bacteroidia bacterium | reverse complement strand
ATGTCACTGAACAAAGTAATGCTGATCGGTAACGTTGGAAGAGATCCCGAAGTACGTTACCTTGATGGAAACAACCCTAACCAGGGTTCGACGAAGGTGGCTCAGTTCACCCTCGCGACAACGGAGCGCTATCGTGACCGCAATGGAGAACTTCGCGAGAACACGGAATGGCACAACATCGTTGCCTGGAGGAATTCTGCCGACGTCGCAGAGAAATTCATCCACAAGGGTTCACAGGTTTACATCGAGGGCAAGCTTCGCACTCGTTCCTGGACCGACCAGTCCGGCAACAAGAGGTTCACTACCGAGGTCACTGTGGACAACCTTCAACTTTTAGGGAAGAGGAGCGATGGCCCTTCAGGCCCTTCGACAGGCCCAGGGACCGGGTATGCAGGCCCAGGGACCGGGGCGCCGGTTGGTGAACCCAGTCGGACCACAAGCTACCAGCAACCCTACCAGCCGCAACCTGCCGGTGATCCCGGTCGGTCCACAGGCTATCAGCAGCCAGGCTATCAGCAGCCGGCCCAGCAGCCCGCTCAGCAAGAACCGATGGATATCTCCCTTGGAGACACTCCCACCGATGACCTTCCGTTCTAGTCCAAAGATTCAAAACCAATCATTTATCAAAGCATGAGTTCAAAACTTGACGTTGTCCTTGGCCTCCAGTGGGGAGACGAGGGGAAAGGCAAGATCGTGGATGTCCTTGCAGGCCGTTATCCGGCCGTAGCAAGGTTCCAAGGCGGGCCCAATGCGGGACATTCACTTCATTTCGATGGAAAGAGTTTCGTGGTCCGGAGCATTCCTTCTGGAATATTCAGGGACGGATCTGTCAACATCATCGGCAGTGGAGTCGTACTTGATCCAGTGACATTCAAAGAGGAATGTGCCAATGTTGCAGCCATGGGGATAGAGCCGAAAGAGCGGATAGTCATATCCAAGAAGGCTCATCTCATCCTCCCTACGCACCGTCTCCTGGATGCTGCTTACGAAGCTGCAGCCGGCAAGGGAAAGATCGGTTCCACCCTCAAGGGCATAGGCCCCACCTACACCGACAAAGTCGGTCGGCACGGCCTTCGTGTCGGCGACATACTGACTCCTGATTTCAAGGATCGTTTCGCTAAACTGAAAGCCCGTCATCACAGGCTGCTGGATGACCTTCATTATGAATATGATCCCTGCCATGGTGAGGCAGAGTGGATGGAAGCCGTGGACTTCCTCAAGGAATTTGAACTTGTCGACTGCGAGTACTTCGTGGACAACCTCCTGAAAGAAGGTAAAGCCATTCTTGCTGAAGGCGCCCAAGGCTCCATGCTCGACGTTGATTTCGGATCTTATCCTTTCGTGACTTCTTCATCGACCACTGTCGGTGGGGTCTGCACCGGTCTTGGACTGGCTCCCTCGAGAGTCGGAAAAGTCTTTGGAATATTCAAGGCCTACTGTACGCGTGTCGGAAGCGGTCCTTTCCCGACCGAGCTTTTCGACGAGACAGGAGAAAGGCTCCGTCAGATCGGTCATGAATATGGTGCCGTGACCGGCCGTCCGCGCCGTTGCGGGTGGCTTGACCTTGTGGCCCTGAAGTACACCGTGATGATAGACGGAGTGACGGACCTCATCATGATGAAGTCCGACTGCCTGGATGGTTTCGAGACCATCAAGGCTTGCACAGCGTACAAGGTGGACGGAAAACTGACCGACCAGGTTCCTTTCGACATCTCGACCGAGATTGAACCGGTCTACACCGAGTTCCCAGGCTGGAAGAAGGATCTCACCGGAATCCGTTCCGAGGACGGCCTTCCCAAGGAGTTCAAGGACTACGTGAAGTTCATCGAGGACTACCTCGGAGTCCCTGTCACCATAATCTCCCTGGGACCGGACCGCGAAGCCACCATCGAGAGGGTGTAGCAATCAAATAAAACATGCGCCCCAGAGGCTTCATTATCATCTTATTGCTGGCCGGCATGATGGCGGGGGAGTTTCCGGGGTTCTCTTCTGTCCGCACCAAAGGAGATACGACCTTGTTCCGAATGATGGTCCGGCTCTGGCCGGCCCATCACACGGACCCGGATCTAAGTAAAGACCTTCTTGATGCTTTAGACGAGTACCGGTTCTGTGACGAGGTGTGGCTCTGCGGAGAGATGCCTGCAACACAGGCTCTTTCCTTTCATGAGGCTTCTGCGCAGAGCATGGCCCCGATGGCTGAGAAGCTGAGGAAAGCTGGTATCATTCCTTCTCTGCAAGTCGCTGTTCTCGGTCATGGAGATGGCGCTGTAGTCTTGGGACCTGACGGATCTGAGCGGGACTCCACCATTCATTGGGGTACCATGGTCGGCCCTAACGGTGAACAGACTCTTACTGTAAACTGCCCGAGGCAGGATGCCTACCTGGACTATATAGGGAAGAGTGTCGTCCCCTATGTCCTGGCCAGCAGACCGTACAGTTTGTATCTGGACGATGACCTGCGTATGACACAACATCCGCCGGCAATGCAAGGTTGTTTCTGCGACACATGCATTTCTCTTTTCAACCGGCAGCACGGTTACAGTTTCGACCGAACGACCCTGGTTTCCGCCTTGGAAGCAAATGCGGAAGACGGTGTCCTGCGACGGCGCTGGATTGCTTTCGGACAGGAGAGCCTTGCAGGAGTCGCGCGGGCCATTGCAAGGGAAGTGCACCGTGTTTCTCCAGAGACACGTGTCGGCCTGCAGCACAATTATTTCCATCACAACATGCTGGAAGGATGGGACTGGATTCCGATGTTGGAAGCCATTAAAGAGGAGACTGGACACGTCGCTCCTGTCCGCCCTGGGGAGCTGTTCTACAGCGATGCTGCTCCTCGTGGAATGCTCAGGAAAGGGCTTGAGATTGCCCGGGAGATCCGGCGGTTGCCCGGAGATATTGTCGAGATTGCACCTGAGATTGAAGGTTACCAGCACAAGGCAACAGGAAAATCTGCCGGCGGCATATGCCTGGAAACCATGTATTATCTATCCATGGGCGCTACTCAGATGAGCTACGCTCTTATCTGCTCGGCCCAGGAACCGATGGAGTGGTATGCTTCCCATTATTTCAAGGCTCTCTCCCGTCTTAAGCCATTCGCAGCAGAGTACGCTGAATTTAACCTTGGCACTATGCCTGCAGGTATAGATCCATATATGAGTCCCGACCTGTGCATCCGTGATGCGCGTCCAGGTGATGCTCCGTGGGCATGGACATACACAAGCGCCGGGAACACTGCCTTCGAACTTGCCCCGCTGGGACTTCCCTTTGCTCCGGAGGACCCTTGCAGCAACGTTCTCCTGCTGGATGCTGAGTGTGCTGCCGGAATGAGGGAAGAAGCCCTGGCACTCCTTCTCACGCAGAAAAACATTGTCATGGATACGCATACATGGGATATGCTTTCCCACCAAGGCCTTATGTCGCAATATCAATGCATGTCTCAGGATGGGGAAAGTATCATCCGATGGGAAACCAGCAAAGGAAGAAAGATTGCCGTAGTTCCCATCTTTAGCGCAGACATTAATGGCAAGGAGCAGACAGCCCTTGCACAGGCGTTTGACTGGGCTTCAGGCAGAAAGCTTCCGGCCCTGTTGGAAAGTGTGGCTCAAGTGGCGCTTGTGCCCCGTACAGATGCCCAAGGCCGACTAAGGTCCGTATCCCTTCTGTCTTGCTCCTTATCCGAAGAAGAGCATCTGCATCTGCGATTGCGTCCAGGATGTCTCGAGGGGGAGAAACTCCCGAAGAGGTTTACCTGGAAACGTCCGGGACATAAGGATGTCCGCCTGAAGAGTGTAGTCGAGGGTAAGGACGTGCTGGTAGACATCCCTGAGCTCGGAGCATGGGAATTCGGATGGATAGCAGTGGAATAAGCTGATGCTTGTGCAGGTCAGTCAGCTGCTTTCTGACGAACCGTTACTACTCCGGATCTGGCTCCATCAGAATCGGAGTAGTTTATTGTACAAGAGCGTTCCGTCCCCGAATCGTTCCGTTCAACTTCAATCTTAGTAGAGCCGTCCGAATTGTCGGTTACTCGGCACCATGAGTTGGTTATAACAAGTCCTGAAGGTTGATCCCTTGTAACAGAAGTCCCATTTACAACTATAGATAGGGCTTTGAGACTTTCTTTGTAGCCTCCTTTTAAAGTAGTATCACCACCTGAAGATTCGAAGACTATCTCTTTGCCATTTATTGATAATGGACGGTTCTTCAATTCGGAATCATATTTGGTACAGCTCGGAGAAAACAGCAAAAGAATGCTTAATAAAAATGCATTAAGAAAGGCCTTTTTCATAGTACTTAGTTTACATGTAAGCAAAGGGTCTAAATAAATAAGATTAGGTCTATTTACACTTATTTACACTCCAAGAACGAATTGGCAACTCTAATATCTTTAGATCCGTAACGCTTATATTTCTTATTATCAATTAATTACCGAAAAGAGAACGAAATCATAGCAGCCTCTTACCATTAATAGACTTATATTCAAAGAGACTGGTATCACGGCTAATATTTCTTCATGATCAGTTCTATGTTGCACTACGGAGTTACGTTTTAGCCCATAATCTGCCCGTATAGTTCCGAGCCGAACTGCAAAGTCACGTTTTCAACAAATATCTGCCCGTGCAGTTCCGGGTTTCTGCATTGCAGCCACGGATTATGCGGGTTTCCGTGGCTGGAAGTGATGATTCGGTCGTTGCAGCCACGTTTTCTGGGTGTTTCCGTGCCTGGAAGTGGTGATAAGGTCTTTGCAGCCAGGGTTTGGTTGGAGATCAGGCCTGTGCTTTCAGGGCGAACTCCATCGAAGCGAGGTCGGGAGTGAGGCCGGTCATGAAGGGATAGCCTGTAAGGGCCTGGTACAGAAGCCACCTGTCACCCGGGATGTAGATTCCGTCGGCAGCAGCGATCTTAGCCCTGGCAATCTCGTCGAATGAGGGATTCTTGTAATTGGCTTCGAGGATTACCTTCTCGTCACAAGCTCCTTTCTTGGCGAAGTCATCTGCAGAGAATTCATCTATTTCGGGCAGGGCGACAGGGAGGGTATAAATTATCAAGTCACATTCCTTGACGGCTTCCTTGAAATCCTTGATGGGATCAGGGAAAAATTCGTATTCGGGCATGGCCTGAGCTATTGCCTGGGCCTTCTCGATGGTCCTGTTCATCAAGACTGTGCCGAATCCCAATTCTGCCGCAGCGACTGCCGCAGCCCTTCCTGCTCCTCCGCATCCCACGATTAGGGCCTGAGGCTGCTGGTAGAATCTACGGCTGAGACTCATTAGGAAAAACTGGTGGAGTTTTATGAAGAAGCGTTCGGCATATTCATGGATGAACTCCTCTACTATCCCTGGGTAATACGCCTCGGCGATTGCCGCAACGATTCCGGTGAAGTCGGAGTTGTGGGCGGCTATTCCCTCGGAGGTTTTCACGAGCAGGTTGGTGGCGCCGATTCTGGCCACCGGCCCTGAAATGACGCCCTTGCCCTGTTCGGCGAGTCCTTCGACCTTGGAATAGGCCAGTTCCTTGAAAGGGGCAGTCACGTTAATCGCCTGATAATCATCGATAAACTTCTTGAAAGAAGTTTCGAAATCAGAGCCCTCGATCAAGTCGTACTCATACGCGCTTCCGTCAGGCTGTTCCTGTCCTTTGTATGCCGCCTCGAACAGAAGCGGACTTTTTGATGTCGCTATCGGGTCCCCGATTAGTCCGTATTTCCCCATGTTATTGATTGTTGATTCTTATAATTGACGCTGGCGGACGGCTTCGAAGAGGAGGATGGCTGCGGAAACCGAGACGTTGAGGGAGTCCAGGGATCCGAGCATCGGAATGCGGATGTGCTTATCGGCGGCATCGCGCCAGACGTCTGTCAAGCCTGTTGACTCGGTCCCCATCACTATGGCCGTTGGGCCGGTCATGGGGGTGTCGTAGTAGAGGGAAGAGTCCTGGAGCTGGGCGGTCAGGATCTGGATACCGTGTGCCTTCAGCCAGGTGATTGTCTCTTCAGAAGAAGCGGCGGCGACCTGTCTCGTGAATATGGCTCCGATGCTGGAGCGGATCAGGTTAGGGTTGTAGAGGTCGGTCAGGGGGTCGCAGATGATCACGGCATCGGCTCCGGCTGCGTCGGCGCTCCTGAGGACGGCTCCGAGGTTCCCCGGCTTCTCGACACTCTCCAGGACGATTACAAGAGGGCATTCGCCCAGCTTGATGTCTTCCAGCCTCCTGTCCTTGTACCTCATCTCGGCGATAATCCCCTCGGTACCACCACGATAGGCTATCTTCTCATAGACATTCCTGCTGACCTGGAAGATCTTAGTCTCCTTATGGACCGGAAGATCCTCCGGGACAGGCAGATCCTCCGGGGAGGGTGTGCCTCCTGAAGGACGTGCAACCCTCGGCACGGTAGCGGAGGGGTAGTAGATCTCCGGGCAGATGAACAATGTGTCGGGAACGAAGCCGGCGGCCAGGCAATGGGCGATTTCGCGCCGACCCTCGACAACGAAAAGCCCCGCCGCACGCCTCTCTCGTGATTTCTCCTGAAGCGCCAGAAGTTCCTTGATCTTCGGATTCTGCCCCGAAGTTATGATAGTCCCTGATTCCATCAGATCAGTGGGATGTCGTTTTTCCGACATGCTTCGACCATGCTGTCTGGCCAGACAGAGGCCTGTATCTCGCCTATGTGGGCTTTCCGCAGGAAGAACATGCACAGGCGGCTCTGGCCTATGCCTCCGCCGATACTCTGCGGAAGCTTGCCCTCCAACAACTGCCTATGGAAAAACAGCCCGGTCTTCGATTCCTCTCCGGCGATTCCAAGCTGCCCAAGGAGAGCCTCCCTGTCCACTCGTATGCCCATGGACGAAAGTTCGAAACTGCGCTCCAGGACAGGATTCCAGACAAGGATGTCCCCATTAAGTCCCGGGAGCATCTCTCCGTCGTATCCGGCCATGGTGCTCCAGTCGTCATAGTCCGCCGCGCGACCGTCGTGCTTGAGACCGTCTCCGAGCAGGCATCCTATGCCAATCACGAACACGGCTCCGCATTCCTTGCATATCGCATCCTCCCTTTCCTTGGGACTGAGACCCGGGTAGAGGCGCCGAAGCTGTTCGGCGTGGATGAAACGGATGGT
>CADBMD010000183.1 GCA_902795735.1 uncultured Bacteroidia bacterium | reverse complement strand
TTGGAAGGCCGCCTTGGGAGTCACAAACATCAATGATCTTTAGCAGGTGAGGAAAGGTTAACTTTTATAAATGAATATGATCATGAAATACACATTCAAATATATCTTGGCATCTGTGGCCTTCGGCGCCGCGGCTCTCATGTCCGGCTTTACTTCATCTGCCCAGAACCTGCCGGCAGGCACTTACAAGCTGGAGAACGGAATCGGTTCCCGCAAGTCAGCCACCCTTCTCGAGAACGGGAACTATCTGATCGACCTCGAGTCCTTCGTCACGGGTAACGTCTCTGTCCATCAGGAGGCTGTCCCTGCCGACATCGTCCTCGTCCTTGACGTCTCAGGATCGATGGATGAAACTATTTATTCCTATAGCTACACTGCACGCAATAGCGCGGACTATAACTATAATACCAATAATGTAACTAATTACTATTATAAGTATTCAGACACGGAGTATTGCAAGATTAATCGGGAAAGGTCTGATTATACCCAGGTCGGGTATCGGTGGGTGAGGTACTCCCGCCTATCTTTTACAACCAGGGCAGGAGTAACTTATTATCTTACAGGAACAGGAATAACAACGACCCCTCCGACAAATGTAACTGACAACTATACAACTATTTGGAGAGGAGTCTTATACAACCGTGTTCAAGGTGCATCGTTAGGAACCAAAATAGCTAACTTACATACAGCCGTTGGTAAGTTTATCGATGAAATTCATAAGAATGACCTCTACGAGGATTATGATAGCGAGAACCCTACCAAGAGAAGAGTAGATGCTGAAGGCAATGAAACCACGCTTGGTAACCAGATAGCTATCGTCAAGTATGCTGGCAATAGATACTATGGGGTTAGTCAGAACCTCGCTTGGAATAGTGATAATGCACCCTTAACAGAAGGGAATCACCACTATGGAAACTATGATTATAACTATACAGAAGTTGTTGCTTCTTTTACTCCTACGGGAACGGATTCTAATGTAACAACTTTAAAGAACGCAGTGAATAGTCTTGTTGCTTCAGGTGCGACATCATCAGATTATGGTATGAATCTGGCGAGATTACTCATAAAGAATCTGCCAACATCTGGCGAGAACGATCGTTCCGGCAGCACAAAGACTGTTGTGTTCTTTACCGATGGTTCCCCGACTCATGAAAGAGATTTTGATAATAATGTTGCCACGTCCACAATAGCTAGTGCGTATATTGCCAAGTCTACATATAAGGCACAGGTATTTACAATCGGTGTATTCGATAGCCCAACGGGTGATATTCATAAATATATGAATTACACATCCTCGAACTATCCCAATGCCCAGTCGATGACCGATCCTCGTCAGGCTGCCCCAGAAGCCCAGAGGGTGTTCTATCAGGATGCTTCCGAATCAGACCTTGAGGAGATTTTCAAGACTGTCGCACAGTCCTCTGGTGGATCAGGCAACACTGATGTGACTGCTGAGTCTTCCGTGACCATCGATGTAGTGTCAGCAACCTTCAAGCTGCCCAATGGGGCAACCGCCGATAATATCACTGTCCTTGTCGCCCCATGTACAGGTGGGCCAACACCTGAGGAAGGTGATGAGTATTGCTATTATACCTTCGGAGCAGCGAAAGCACCTTCTGAATACGGTCTTCCTGCTATCACTCCTCATGTCAACACTACAACGAACGAAGTGACGACCGATGGATTTAACTTCTCTGGGAACTGGGTCGGAGCTGATGCTACATCTGAGACAGGTTACCACGGTTACAAGCAGATCATCCGTTTCGAAATAGAAGTTGCCGAGGATGCCGTTGGAGGCCCCAATGTGGCCACCAACGAGGCAAGGTCAGGTATTTGGGTGAATGGTGTCCAGGCTACGACATTCAACCGCCCTACAGTGAAGGTCCCCGTGCAGATCTGGATCAAGAAGATGGGTCTTATCGGTGAAGACAGTGCAGTCTTCAATCTTGCGAGGGCTCCTTATGTTGCTGGCACAACCCCGGTTGACAGCGACTATAAGAATTTCATGAAGGTCATGGTGAACAGCTCTTCTCCTAAGGATCCGGTTGACGGATGTCCTCTGGTAAAGGTCACTGGCCTTAGTCCTGACTACTACTACAGGATCAAGGAGGATGCCTGGGGATGGTCCTATGAGTACCAGGATGGTGGTGTCAAGTACACTGTCGGTGAAGGTCTCGAGAATCCTTTCATCTTCGTGAACAAACCGAAGGATACCCCCAAGGAGGCTGAAGCTTCGATCCGCAATGTCTTCAAGGCAAAGGAAAAGACCACAACCACAGACCCTGAAGTCTCAGAGTAATCAATAAACATTGATTTCATACCATTTAAACCGGGAGGCACACCGCCCCCCGGTTTGTTTTTTTCTCTCCCCATTCCATCTCGACCCCGGTCAAGGAAACTGCTCCCAGCCACGGAAACCACGCAATTCCGTGGCTGCAACGACCGAAGGAGTTCGGTGCGGAACTGTGCGGGCAGATATTCGACGAAAACGTGACTTTGTAGTTCGGCGTAGAACTATGTGGGAAAGGAATGATTGCGGGCGTTCAAGATGTTACAATTTGCTGAAGACCTTGAACACTTTGCTAGCCGTAAGCTTGTCTACACAAATCCGGGCGACCACATGGGCCGCCCGGAGCACAGAAATTAATCTATTTCGGTTTACTGTTCAGTCCCAGAAGCTTAATCTTCTGTCTTTTCATTGAATATGTTGCGGTACACGGCTTCATCAAAGACCACATCCTTGCGGGTGTTCACGATTACGAACGGATTCTTGACGTTGTCTCCAACGGTATATTTGACACCACCATCCTGGTACTGGTAGCCGAATGCCCAGGCATCCTCCCTGATCCTGTAGAAATAGTCGGGATCAAGACCAGACTGCTTGACAACCTTCACCTTGTTACCCTTATCATCAGTAACCTCGACCATATTCTCAGCGTTGACTATGATCTTAGTGATTTTCGTCCAGGTGTTAGCCTCATAGTCATCGAAATTGAATCCTTCGAACGGACAGCTCTCGAGGGTGAACACAGCGCTGTCATCTCCTGTAAGTCCCTGCTTCTGGATCCAGATCTGGACCGGAATCTTCACAGTCGGTTTATTGAATTCTGCGACTTGTTTTCCGTCAACATAAATACCGGAAGACTCCTCATTGGTTTCAACATTCGGCCCACCTACAGCATCATCCCTCAGGTTGATCTTGAAGCGGATGATCTGTTTGTAGCCAACATACTCGGGAGGTGTCTTAGAATCGTCAAGGCCGCAGAAGTGGGCGGAGTAATCGAATCCGCTTGTGGTAATCTTGTTGTTTTCAGGATCAATCGTATAAGTTATATCCGGTAGACCCGCATCTGACGGAGTTTGGGCTGTTCCGAAAGTCAGATACTCTTTTGTCTCCCCATTGTAAGGAATCTTGGTCACTCCTGTACAAGGCGCTACAAGAATCTCCAGTTCAGCATCTTCGGCATTGGCTGGAACGTTGAACGAGTTCGCAACGACATCCACAGTCACCACTGATTTGTTGCCGATATTGGCATCGCTGCTAGCAGCCGAGCCGGCAATCGCCTTGAATATAGCGCTAAGGTTAGCTGCCCCACCGGAAGCGTTCTTGTAGAAGTCTGAGGAAGCCTTGTCACCAGTGTTATCCATCGCCTGGGCATCAGGATAATTTGAGGATATGTAATTCATATAATCAGGAGTGCGAGTGTCTTCATTGCCGCTGAAAACTCCTACAGAGAATACGACCGGATGACTTTCTTCTGTTTTTTCATTACCATCTTCATCTTTGACAGTTTTTACATAAGTTTTGGATTTGATAGCATATGAAGAAAAGATGGCATCATCTGCGACAGAAGAATCAAAATTTCGATAATGATTTGGCTCTCCGTCTGTGAAGAAGACCACAGTCTTGTTACTGAATCGGTCTGGAGCAATGTGATTGATAATGTTTTGGGCCAAGTGCATTCCATGGTCGGCAGCTGTAGCACCGCCAGCAACAAGTCCACTGATTCCTGTTTTGAGGTCAGTTGAATCAGTCAATACAGACTTCAATCCACGTACAACTTCGTTATAATTAATACCATCTCTTGTTCTATGATTACCCTTGTCATTTCCTTCGCCCGCTTCAACGAAAGCATCTGCGTTGCCGTTATAAAAAATAACATTATCATCGTCATAGCCTGCAAACTTGACGATAGCAATGCGGTGATCCAATGGAGCTGGCTTACCCTTTTCATCTACCCTCAGGTTTCCCTTCTTATCGTATTTAGCATTCTTGGCTACCTCGGTAATAAAGGAATAGCACGCATTTTTAAGAGCATTTATTTTGGTTATAGATGAAGAAGGGGTACGAGTGTACAACTGAACACTGGAATGAAGTAGGTTACTATTATAGTTTGTAACATTATTTGGACGAGTATCGACTATCTGGCCTTGATTATTTATATAAAGCGTCGTACCATTAACAACAATAAAGAGGAAATACTCATAAGTATTACTTCCATATCCTCCTCTTCGCGCTCTACCGACATTTACTTGATAATGACTATCTCCGTATAGATACCAATAATCTGTAGTCGATTCATCAGACCATTCCCGCCAGAAATTATCATATAAATAATCAACTCCGGTAATGGTTGACACATTTGCACTACTATAAGAATAACTTGTTATATCCTGATTCATTGATCCCGAGACGTCGAGGACAAGGACGATGTCGCAGGGGTCGGCTGATTCGGTGTAGGTGACTTTACCCTTGACGAAGGACTCGATGTCGATGGTGTAAGTGTTGTCAGGATTGTGGGTCGCTGTTTTCCGATAGCAGATGCCGTCGGTTTCCAGATAGACACCGGTGGGAAGGTTTTGCGCAATAGCGGAGACCCCACAGGCAAGGGCTGCAGCGTAGAAGGCCACAGACGCAACGATATGTTTGAATGTATTTTTCATGATCATATTCATTTAAATAATAGCTGTTTTACCTTCTTCGACTGTTAAAGATCATTAAAGTTGAAACTATCGTCATTATTAGGATTCAAGACAGCTGTCCATGCTGCTTCGTAATCCATCGCAGGAGTCTTACCATCTGCCTTCATAGGAGCCTCGATTGCCTGGACGGCGAGGTCCATCTCGAGGTGGACGTTTTTGGCAGGACGGCGGGTTCCCCACATGTCAGCGATCCAGAATTCAGGAGATTTTCCGACAGTGTAGGATGAGAACAGGTCATCGGTCACTGAATCGCCAGGGCCGATAGGCTTTGTGTAATAATAGTACTTGTCATGCCTTACCCAGTTGTTGACGGTGTTTCCGGGGCCGGTGGACGTTCCCATGCACGGCAGTCCGACGAATGTTCCATATTTAGTGTAAGGAGTCACGAACTGGGCAGCAGGAGTGCGGTAATTGCCGTTGGCATCGAAGTCCTTGTCATTCCAAGGATTGACCATCAGCTGATCTATATATTCACCCTTGTGGTCGCCGGATTCATACTTCTTGTCGCTGGGGTAGCCCATGAGGATCACATAGTTCTCCAGCTTGTCCTCGGGGTATTTCAGTGTTCCATTTTCATCCTCTCCTTCGCAGACCAGGCCCATCCAGTTACCGATGATGTTGACGCGGACATATTCCCAGACATTACCCTTGTTCTCTACGACTACTTTCGACTTCACGAATTTTTCATCGTCCATCTGATCGACGAGTTCGACACCGACTGCTGTAGGCTTGAGTGTGAAGGTGTGGAGCTGACCGGCTTTCCAAACGAGGTGGTCGCCCTTGAGCTGCTTGCTGAGGTTGACTGTGAGTTTCTTGTCAGTGAAAGTCTTCTTTCCGTTGAGATAGACATCGAATACTACGGTGATGGCGACGGAGTCCTTTACACCTTCAGCCCTGGAAAGATCCTGGGGTACGAACCAGAACGTTTGGGAACCGGCAGCATCGTTGAGGTTCCTTATGACACCTTTTTCCTTGAGCAAGGTGTCAAGACCGTAAGTACTGCCCTGGTAGTCAGTGGTATTCTCTGAGAAAGTCTGTACGAAAGTGGCTTTCCCATCCTGGTTTGACCAGGCCGAAACGTCCTTGCTTTTCTTCTCGTCATTGGGGGTCACCTTGCAATGGCCGGAGTTCTTGAGTCCTTCGAGCTTGACGCTCTTGATGACGGTCTTGGTCGTGATGCGGGTCTTCCCGTCGGCACCGATGATTCCTTCGTTGTCGAAATAGTTCGAGAACTTCACACCAGTCAGTGCGTGGTAGAAGATTATGCTTTCCCCGTTCTGCTTAATGGTCTTGGATGTGAAAAGGATATCCTTCTGTGCATCTGCCGTCTTTGCGGAATCAGGCTGGTTGGGGGTGACATAGTCGAACTCAATCGTACCGTCAGAATTCTTAGTCAGTCCGTCAGCACCGCTTGTGACACCGGGGATGTCAGTCGGCATCCACATAAAGAACTGGTAGGAAGCTCCTTCCGGCCACAGATCGCCCCTGCCGGCATAGTGATGGGACCACAAATCCTCCTCCTTGTCAAACTTGAATGGCGCTGTTCCTCCCAGAGATGCGCAATAGGCACTGAATATGCCATCGTACAAGCCGGCCACGTTCTCGGTGAAGGCGGGTGTGCCTCTTGTCACCATGGCGTCGTCCAGGGACACGATATTGTCTTCAAGGATAAATGCTCCCTGCGGAGTGCTTACAGTTCCCAGCTGGACCGTAGATAGTTCATCGGTCAGGGCAGAAGACCTGACTTGTGCAACGCCGGTCCTGAAGGCAACTTCATCATTGTCGAGAGTCCTTCCTCCCACGTTTATCTCGCTTTCGTTCACGCAAGATGAAAGCATCAATGCTGCACTTGCAAGCAATGTCAATGCAATGTGTCTTGTTTTCATACTCTTTTCTTGTGTTACTGGTTAGAACTTGATGAGATAATCAGCATTCTTTTCTGTGTCTGATTCTGCATCATACTCGTAGAAGGTCTCCTCAAGAGGATCCACCGTCATCCTGACCTGGACGATGGAACCAGCCAGGACGGGACTGCCAAGATCGGACATCTCCATGATGTTCGTCACAGGTGATAAGTACCGTTTTTTCATGATCATATTGGTGATTTTTTTATATATTATTTCGCCCAAAATGACACGAAATGGTGATAACGCGCGCTGAAAGTGCGTGTTAAGCTTATGATATTTTACCTAAAGGAAACGATTTGGTAATAATCCGTAACCGGACCAGGCCTTTATCCAAGCAGTCCGTCGGAAAGGAGGGAGTAGTCTTTTTCGAGCCTTTTCGAGGTGATCTTTGCGTAGATCATGGTTGTCTGGATGTCGGAGTGGCCGAGGATGCTGCGGAGGCTTTCCATGGACATTCCCTTTGACAGGGCAAGGGTGGCGAAGGTGTGCCTGGCCATGTGGAAGGTCAGGTTCTTACAGACACCTGAAACTATACCGATTTTCTTGAGGCGTTTGTTGATGGTGGTGTAGCCTCCTATGTCGAAGACAAGTCCTTCTTTTGCATGCTTGCCTTGTTTCTTGAGGACCTTCATGGCTTCGGGAAGCAGCTTTGCCTGGAAGCCGACTTTCGTTTTCTGCCGGCGTGATACGATCCAGAGGTTCCCGTTGAATTTCACGAGGTCGGAGTAGTCGAGATGCTTGAGGTCTATGAAAGAAAGACCGGTGAAGCAACAGAAGCAAAACATGTCGCGGACTTTGTCCAGATTTCCCTTCAAGGGGAAGTCCATCAGTTCCCTCAGCTGGTCTTCGGAGAGGAATTCCCTTTCCTTGATGTCGGGTTTGACGTGGTAATTGACGAAAGGATTCCTGGGGATAAGCCCGTCGTTGAATGCTGCGGTGGCTACGGTCTTCAATGGCATCTGGTAGATCCAGACGGAGGACTGGCTGAGACCGACGTCCTCACTGAGGTAGTTGCAGAAATTGCGGATGAATGCTTCGTTGAGTTCATCTATGGGAATATCCTTTCGTTGCATCTTCCTTCTCAGGAAATCAAAGACGTGCCGTCTTACGATGAGGTATTTGTTCAGGGTTGACTGTGCACGGTCTTTGCCGATGCGGGAGGCTATTATAGAGTTCTGTTTGTCCAGCATCTCCAACAGTGTGATCGATCCTTCCTTGTGACCGAGACTGACGGCCCTGAGCTGGGATGCAGACCTGAGCAAACCTTGAGCGATCAGTTCGTGGTAGGAGGTGACTATCCTGGCACGGATGCTCTCCAGGATTGAATTGGCTTCATGGGCAAGGGCGCTTTTCCCGTTGACCCTTCCGGTGGATGGATTCCACAAGCTTGGCGGGACTTTGAGCTTGCAGCTGAACTGGGCTATATCCCCATTGACCGTGATCCTGCAAAGGACCGGAACGAGCCCGTCCTTTTCCTTGCTGTTGTTGGTGTAGAACAAAACGCTGAATGTGGTTCGCATACTTAGGTGTTAGTTAGTAGGACATTGGCATGTGCAGGAAATGCATGCCAGCAAACAAGCAGGTACTGTGACAGGGAGTTGAAATTAACTCCAGCCCAGTTCAATGTTCCTTGCCATTTCGTTGGCAAGACGCAGGCGCGTCTCTTCATTCGCCCATGCTACATGGGGCGTGAGGATGACGCGTTCAGGATGACGCATCCGGAGGAGGGGACTGTCTTGGGGCAGTGGCTCATATTCATAAGCATCCAGTCCGGCACCGGCGATGAGTCCTTCGTCCACCGCCTGCGCTATGGCGGCTTCGCAGGCGATTCCGCCGCGGCTGGTGTTGATCAGCAGGGCGGTTCTTTTCATCAGCTGCAGTTCCTTCATGCCTATCAGTCCGGAAGTCCTTTCATTCAAGGGTGCGTGGATGCTGACCACGTCGGATCCCATCAGTAGCTCATCCAGGGTGAGGGAGGGATATTCATGGCAATGGGAAGTGCCGGATGTGGAAAAATAGGCGACCTTCATCCCGAAGGCTTCCGCTATCCCGGCCACCTTGCTTCCGATGGCTCCCATGCCGATAATTCCCATGGATTTTCCGGACAGGCCGGTATAAGGGTGGGCCGGGTCAGTGTGAAGTGAACCTTTCGAGTAGAGTCCATCCTTGACGAACGAATCATAAAGGAAAAGCCTATTGCACAGCCCAAGGATGAGGGCCCATGTGTGCTGTGCGACGGCTTCGGTCGAATAGCCGGCTACGTTCCGGACGATGATCCCTCGTTCCTTGCAGAGCCCGGCATCTATGTTGTTCATGCCGGTCCCGGCTTCGCAGATGAGCTTGAGCTTGGGAGCGGCATCCAGAAATTCCTTGTTTACTTCAACTTTATTGAGCAGGACCACGTCGGCGTCCTTGATCCTCTCAAGGGCTTCCTCCGGCGTGGAATTATCGTATCTGACGAACTCGCCAAGTCTTTCGATTGCGAGGAGTGGAGTGGAACCCATCGTGGCGGCGTCGAGGAATACGATCTTCATATTCGGGAGACTAGTTGTACAGTTGCTTGCGGTTGGAGGGCCCTTCACTCTTCGGGATCTGGGGGTCATCGACGGTGGTGTCGATGGTGCGGGCGATGCCTCGGATCACATTGGTCTCCAGGAAGCGGATCTGTTCCGGGAATGTACTTATGAAAGTCGAGGCGATTTCGTGGGAGTGGCCTTCATACCTGAATATGTTGTAGGTGTACCCGTTCTTCCTGAATATCCTGGCAAGTCTGCTGGAGCCGAACAAACCCCATTTGAGGATGTGCACCTGCTTGTAGTTCACGATCTTGTCGTCAGTACCGTGGAAGAAAGCCGTAGGCGCGGGCGGAGTCTTGTACGAGGGAACCCCTTCGACGGAGATGATGGCTCCGGCAAAGGGCATGACTCCAGCATAACGGAAGCCCTCGGGGAGATATTCAGAAGCCTTGCCGTTGTTGAGGAGCCAGTCGGCTTCGAGGATGGCAATGGCTCCGGCAGAGGAACCGCTGGTGACGATGTTTGAAGGGTCAATACCAAGCCCGGAAGCATGCTCGATCATGTATGCAGTCGCAGAGAAAAGGTCTTCCGCCGCAATCTGGGCGCTGTGCCTGAAGGCTTTGACGGAGCTGACTCCGCCTGAAGTCTTGATTCCTTTCATCCCGAGGCGGTAGTCGATGCTGACGACCCGGTAGCCGGCGTCATTGAGCATCTTGAACCAAGGCATGTAGAATTTGTCGTTCCTGGTGCCGGTGATGAAGCCTCCTCCGAACATGAACACAATGGTAGGTTTCTGCTTCCCGTCCAGGGTGGTCTCGCTGCCTTGGGAAGGAGCGTAGTTGTCGAGGTAGAGTTCCTGTCCGTCAACGGTTGCGAAAAGGCAGGTCTGTGTCGGTGAATATGCTTCCTGGGCTGCCGCGGGCAGCAGGAAGGGCATCAACGCTATAATGAGTATGAATATCTTTCTTGCCATGGGTCGGTCATGTTAGTCCTGGGTGTCTCCGACCAGTCGTCGGATCGGTTTGAAATGCTGGAAGAAACGGGCTGCAACTACTCTGAGGACGGTGTAGGCCGGGATTGCCACCAGCATTCCCAGTATACCACCGACATGGCCAGCCATGAGCAGGACTATGAATATTTCCAAAGGGCTGGATTTGATGCTGGTCGAGTAGATGAACGGCTGGAAGAAGAAGTTGTCCACCATCTGGGTTATGGCAAAGATGGCTATAAGCGTTAACAGCAGGACCCAGAAATTCGGCATGACTCCTAAAGCTGCGGCATTGCTGAGTTTGAGAACGAGCCCGAGGATGACTCCGATGGCTGCGCCGATCCAGGGACCGACATAGGGAATGACATTGAGGAGGCCGGCCATGAAAGCGATTCCGATGGCCGGATAGAATCCGATTTTCGCAATCAGCCAGAGCCCGAGGAAATTCAGTGTGGCAACGCCGAGGACTTCGATGAGCAGTCCTCCGAAATAACGGCTCAAGAGATGCTCGATGTCTCCGATGGCATCGATGACGTCGTTCTCGATCTTGTCAGGGACCAGGGAGCCGACAATCCTTCGGAAGAGGCGGTCGTCCTTGATGAAGAAGAAGCCTATGAAGACTACGCTGAAGAGACCAATTCCGAAGGACCCCAGGGCCGACGCGACGGATCCTACTACCGAAGTGACGGACGAGATGTCAAAGGCATCCTTGATCCAGTTGACAACCGCCACCTGGGCCTTAAAATCCCTGCCCAGGGAAGGGAACCTGTCAATCAGCCAGACATTGAACTTCTCCATCCAGCGGGCAATCTCCGAGGCGTTGAAAGAAGCTGTCTGGAGGTTCCCGGAAATGCTTTGGATTATGCTGGAGACGACCGGGATGACTTGCGTTATGATCCCCAGGAATATTACGAGGATGAATACCAGGGTCAGGATGGCCAGGAGCCAGTCGGGGGTGGCCTTGCCCTTTAGCTTGATCTTCCTGAGCAGTCTCATGACCGGCCTTCCGAGAAGTGAGACGACCGCCGCCAGTATGATGTAGACGAGTACGCTCCGGAAATACCAGCACAAAGCCACTATCACCGCAGCTGCTGCCACCCACATTATGTATCTTGCAAGTTTGTCAGTGCTTCTTTCTTCGCTCATTATCAGATGCTTTTTACAAACTTACAAAATTTTTTAAAAAATTTATTATTGTGCCCTTGTTTGGCACAATTACTCTCTATCTTTGCACCAGAAACAAAGGACAAACAAAAATACAAAGTGCCATGAAAAACACTGAATATAACTTCTCGACAGCTACTTCGGTCAATTCCGTAGCGTCACTCGCATCGGTGATCTCCTCCGAGGATTCTTTCTCCGCACTTATCGAGATGATGGGCGACATGGGCCTGGAACTCGACTCCATCTCCCGCATGTAGGACTGGACATCCTGCCGCTGTATTCACAAAACAGATATTTCTTCTGACGCTCATCCGCAGGTGAGTGTCAGAAGTCGGCGTTCTATATAAAGACAAACAATACTGCGGCTACCCTCACGGCCGGTTCCCATGCCGGCATCTACAACGATGTTGACTATGGAAATGTCTTCCGTGATTCCCTTCGAGAGTTCCTTAAGTAGAGCTTGGCGACAAAAAAGGACCTGAATGACGGGCAGGATAATGGCTGAACTTGTAGGAATTGATGAAATAATTCGTATATTTGCAGTCCTTTTCGGGGTGTGGCGCAGTTGGCTAGCGCATCTGCTTTGGGAGCAGAGGGTCCCGTGTTCGAGTCACGGTACCCCGACAGAATCACA
>CADBMD010000182.1 GCA_902795735.1 uncultured Bacteroidia bacterium | reverse complement strand
GAGACCGGTTCTCCCGAACTTAAGAAGATCTATGAAATAATGACTAGGACGGAAGGTATCTATGGCGGCCGGTTCAGCGGAGCCGGATTCAAAGGTTGCTGCATGGCCTTGATAGATCCGGCCTTCCGTGAGAGCATATTCAAGAAAGTTGAAGAAGAGTACTTGGCGGAGTTCCCTGCCCTTGCAGGTTACTATTCCGCTTACATCTGCCACAGTTCCGACGGCGTAAAAATCTGATGTACCATGAGATGTTTGCTCCTTGCGGCCGGCTATGCCACACGGCTCCGTCCCTTGACTGACAATTTCCCGAAGCCCCTTCTCAAGGTTGGCGACAAGGCAATCCTGGACTGGCTTGTCGATGACATCGCCGCTTCAGGTCTGGTGAAGGATTTCGCAGTGATATCCAATCACCGTTTCGCCCAATTCTTTGATGAATGGGCCGCTTCAAGGCCTGAGGACATCAAGGTCGTTGACGACGGAACTTCTACCAACGAGACCAGGCTTGGGGCCGTGAAGGATATCCTCTTTGCCATGGAGAGCCTTGCTACGGCCGAGGATTTGCTGGTGATAGCCGGGGATAACCTCCTGGATTTCAGTCTTTCCCGATTCATTCAGTACTCCATTTCCAAGGGTACGTCCTGCGTCATGCGCTATCATGAGCCTTCAGAAACTCGTCTGAGAAAGTGCGGGGTACTTGAAATTGATGGCAACGACAGGATCCTTTCCATGGAGGAAAAGCCTGCGGAACCAAAATCCCACTGGTGCTGTCCTCCTTTCTATTACTACACAAGGGAAGATGCTTCCTTGCTTAAGCGAGCCGTCTCCGAAGGATGTGCGACTGACGCTCCAGGCAGTTTCGTCTCATGGCTAGCCCCACGTTCTGCGGTCCATGCCATGGAGATGCCCGGCAGACGCTACGACATCGGCGATGTCCAGAGCTATTCCGAAGTCTGCAGGACTTACAGAGGCGTCATCCTGTGATTGAATGTCCATAACACAATGATAACCATGAAACGATTCCTTACTCTAGCCGCAGTCTTCTGGTCAGCGATGGGCTTCGCCCAGACGAAAGTCTCATTCGAGAAGATATTCTTCGAGACCTTCAGCCGTGAACAGAAGTACAACATCCAGGGCGCTTCAATCGCCGGCGGGAAACTTTTCCAGCTGCACGATGGCAACAAGCCTATCGTGGTCTACAACATGAAAAACGGTGCATTCGTTACCGAGATCGGGATGGAACCGGTGAAGACCTGGCACAACAACACAGCCAGTTTCTCGGACTTCTATTATGAAAAAGGTGATGCCTATCCGCTTCTTTACGTCAGCCAGGAAAACATAAAGGAACACAAGGCCGTCGTCCACCGTATCAAGGAGTCTAAGGACGGGAGCATGACTGCCGAGACCGTCCAGACCATCATCTTCCCTGAGCCTATCGAGATGGGGCTTTACTATCCTAACCTGGCCATCGACACCAAGGCTGGATTCCTCTATCTGACCGGGTTCAGCTGGGCCAGCTGGAACAAGCCGGAGAAAGGGAATGCCGTGCAGATACTCCGCTTCCGTCTGCCTTCCCCTAAAGAAGGCCCCGTCGTAAAGTTCTGCACCAAGGACATCCTGGCACGCTACTGCTCTGATTTCAAGGTGGCTACCCAGGGCGCAGCAGTCAGGGACGGAAAGCTTTACCAAGTCTTCGGAGGACCCGGCAACAGTTGCCTGGTCTGTACCGACCTGGAGACCGGAGAGGAAGTGTTCAAGTCTGAGCTGAACGGAATCCCCGGGGAGCCGGAGGGCCTTGGATTCTACAAGGACCGTATCATCGTGAGCTGCAACGATGGAGAAGTGTATCGCAGCGATTTGGTCGTAAAACCCTAATCCAATGAAAAGATTATCAGGAATATTGGTCTCCGCCCTGATTGTGGCCGGAGCCGCCCTGTCAGCAGTCTCCTGTGACGGTAGCAAGGGCAATGGGGCATCAGCGGATGCCAAGACTTATGTTTGCGCCTACATCTGGCCTTCTTGCCATGATGATCCTCTTGCCCACAAGTGGCTTTGGGAAGAAGGCATAGGTGAATGGGAAGTGATCAAGCAGGGAGACAAGCGCTTCCCCGAGCACTACCAGCCTCGCCAGCCTCTGTGGGGCTACGAGATGGACAACGACCCTGTCGTAGTAGAAAAGTGGATCCAGACAGCTCTAAAGTATGGAATCAACACTTTTATCTATGACTGGTACTGGTACAATGATCCGGAGGGCTACAGCGGGCCCTATCTTGAAAGCGCGTTGAACGACGGTTTTCTTGG
Source organism: uncultured Bacteroidia bacterium (assembly GCA_902795735.1). Lineage (GTDB taxonomy): Bacteria > Bacteroidota > Bacteroidia > Bacteroidales > UBA932 > Cryptobacteroides. The sequence goes on along the minus strand of CADBMD010000182.1, from coordinate 17,050 downwards.
GGCTCCAAGCCACAGCAAGATGAACTTCTACCTCATGTGGGCGAACCATGACGTCAAGTACAACTACTGGAACTATCACAAGTGGGGTGACAATGAAGAGCGTCTTTTCAATCCGGATGTGGACTGGGACCAGTTCAAGAAAGTCGTCGCAAGGGTCATCGACCAGTATTTCAAGCTTCCTGAATATGTCAAGATAGACGGATGCCCGGTCTTCGGTATATTCTCCATAGGGAATTTCGTGCGTAGTTTCGGCTCCCTTGAAGAAGCTTCCAAGGCGATGGATTATTTCAGGCAGGAGGTGAGAAAGGCCGGTTTCCCCGACCTCCATCTCCAGGAAATCCAGGGAGGCGGCTACAGGATGAGCGAGGCTCGTATAGCAGAGATGAAGAAAAACATCAAGTCGCTTGGAATCAACAGCGAAGCCTTGTACAACATGGGTGGCTTCACTCCTGACTACATAGTCCAGGGAAATGAATCCATCGAGATCCGCAAGCAGATGGACGAGGTGTTCGACATCCCCGTTTTCCCTTGCGTCTCGATCGGATGGGATGACACTCCAAGGTTCCCGGCCAAAGGCCCGGACGATGTCACCCGTTTCCACAACACTCCGAAGGCTTTCGGAGCATTCCTGGCCAAGGCCAAGGAATACATGGACAACCATACCGACCAGCCTCGTTTCATGATGATCAACGCATGGAACGAGTGGGTAGAGGGAAGCTACCTTCTTCCTGACAGGCTCAACGGTTATGGTTACCTGGAGGCCGTGCGGGATGTCCTGGACGGAAAGTACGATTAATTCTCCGATGGCCTGATGTAGTGCGTCATGATTGCACTGATGATGTACAGTGCAGCGAGCACCCAGGCGATTCCGGCATAACCTATAGGCTTTTCCAGAAGCCTTACGAGAGCGGGTCCGACGAATGCGGCGAGACCCGCTCCGAGGTTAAGTACGGACACTGCCGCGCCCTTGTCGGTCTTGACCAGTGAAGGCACCAGGGCGGAAAGCGGGACATATCCTGCCAGCATGATGCACCAGAGGGCGCCGCACAGGAGGATGAACCAGTAGTTGTTCATGATCTGGGGGGAATAGTAGAACAGAAGGACTGTCACAGCGCAGCCTACGCCGCCGAACCATGTGACCGTCTTGTTCCAGCCGATCTTGTCCCCGACTATTCCGAACACGAGGTTGAAAATTATGTTCATGAGGAACACTGTGCCCCAGATGGAAGCCCATTGGCCGTCGCTCATCCCATATTTGGCCATGTACAGAGGCATGAACACCACGAAGGCGAACTGGGATGTGGTGTTTATGACTCTCACGATCCCTCCCATAAGGACCTTGGGCTCTCGCTTCATGATAGCCAGGCCGTTTATGAGTTCCTTAATCTTGGAACCGCCTTCTTCTTTCCCGGCTTCCGCGAACAGGTTGGAACTGTCAGCCTTGTTGACGAACAAGGCGAAGAAAGCTCCGGCGAGAGCGAAGATCACCGCTGTCCAGAGGGTGGGTACTACACCGAAGTGACGGACTGCGAACACACCGTAGTAAGCACCCAGGACGTTGAGGCCTCCGGTGAAAACGAACCAGAACCAACCCTGGGCTGAACTCAGGACTTTCTTCTCGACCCTGTAAGTGATCCAGACCATGAAGGTGTAGGCGAAAAGGGGATAACCGAGACCCTTGACGGCATAGGTCAGGAGAAGGACCGGGTAGTTCATCTTAGCAATTCCTATTCCGGCGAAACCGGCAACACCCAGGAGATACATGACCAGTCCGGCAAGCATTGTTTTCTTGACCCCGTAAGTTTCGGCAATCACACCTGAAAGCCATGACGAGATGGCGACCGTGATGCCATAGACGGAAAACAGTTCGGCTGAATTGAATCCTGCTTCAGTGATGTAGCGGCTGAGCCATGTCTGCTCGATTCCGTCGCCCATCATGAAGATCAGTACACCGAGGAAGCCCCAGGTCAGTTGCTTGGGGAGTCCTGTCCTTTCGAAAAAGCTTGCCATATGACGTTGATTAGAATAGTTTCAATGTGTTTCCACACAAATTTAATATTTTTTGTTATCTTAATGACGTATTTCTTCCTTTCCTGCGTTATATAATAAAGAACCTATAACATTCGATGAATAAGATCACCATACTGGTATTCTCTTTAATGTTATGCATGCCATTGACGGCGCAGACCCTTATCGGTGACGGCCGCCCGGATGGGAACTCTACCTTGTTCAGGGGTAATTTCCCCAAAGTCTATCCATTCAAGTACAACGGAACCTATTTCTGGGGCGGCAAGGATTTCCAAGAGGGGAGAGTCTTCTACAATGGCAAGCTGTATGACCATGTGTTGCTTAACGTGGATGCCTACGCTGCACAGTTGTTGGCAAGCCCTTCCGGTAATTCAGCAGTGATGGTGCTTTTCCGGGACCAGGTAGCCTGGTTCACCATGGGAGATGCTACTTTCGTCAACCTCCGATACCTGGGGTATTCTGAGGCTGAAGAAGGCTTTTATGAAGTCGTCCGGGACGGTAGGATTCCCCTGCTGAGACTTGTGAAGAAGATCCTTGATTCGGATACCAACAATCACAACGGGGCAGAAATCGGTTACATGGATCCTGATTATGACAAGTCGGTCATCCAATATTTCGCATTCAAGGAACGCTTCTACGCAATCGAAGAAGGACGTCTCGTCCCGATTAAGAAACGGGCTTTCAAGAAATTCTTGAAGCAGGAAGGAGGAGAGCCTTCCTTGCTGGCTTCGGGCGTGTCCTGGCATCCTGAATCAGAGAAGGCACTTCCAGGAAAGATCGATGAAGCGTCTTTCCCGGTTTCAAGGATTGAACTTCCCGCCGATTATTTCAATGAGAATGCAGCAGACTCATCTGATGTGAACTACACCGGAAAGGCCGTGACCGCAACTTACAGGAACAAGTTCTACTCGATAGGCTCTGAGTCACTCAGGAAACCTGGGCTCCAGACTGTTATGGGAACTGTCATGGACAACGAGACCGAAGAGCCTTTGTATGGTGTAGTGGTCTTTGATTCCAAGACGTCGACCTATGTGCGGACAGATTCCAAAGGCCGTTACCGGATCCAGCTTCCAGATGGTGACAATGTGCTGAATTTCTCCTATGAGTCCAAGGAAGACCTGGCCCTCCAAGTAAGGATCCTTTCAGGAGGAAGTTTCGACGTGGTCTTGTCAGAAAAGGTCACAATGCTTAAGGAATCAGTCGTTTCGGCAGAGAGCATGGCCAATCACAGGGTGGCTGCCATCGGCCTTGAGAAAATAGGCGTCAAGACACTCAAGAAGATTCCTACCGCTTTCGGAGAGGGCGATGTGCTGAAAGCAGTACTATCCCTTCCTGGCGTGAAAAGTGTAGGAGAGGCTTCGGCCGGTTTCAATGTCAGGGGAGGTTCGGCAGACCAGAACCTTATCCTCTTCAATGAGAGCACGGTGTACAATCCGACCCACATGTTCGGGATCTTTTCATCTTTCAACCCGGATGTCGTAGACGGAGTTGAGCTTTACAAAAGTTCGATTCCGGCTGAGTACGGAGGCAGGGTATCTTCGGTCCTTAACGTGAAGTCCAAGGATGGAGATATGCAGACATGGGGCGGCTCGGCAGGGATAGGTATCCTGACCAGCAGGTTGAAGATTGAAGGACCATTGGCGAAAGACAAGACCTCTCTTGTACTAGGCGCCCGGACTACTTATTCAGACTGGATCCTCAGTATGCTGCCTAAGAACAGCGATTATTCAGGAGGGAGCGCCGGTTTCTCTGATGCCAACATCGGATTGACTCATCATTTCGATTCCGACAACACCCTTCAGGCTTATGGCTATTTTGCCAAGGACCGTTTCTCATTTGGCAGCGATACCACCTTCAACTACACCAGCGCCAATGCTTCTCTTGTCTTTAAGCATAAGACTGATGACGGAGGTCATTTCAAAATCAGTACCGGCTATGATCATTTCAACAGTTCCGTAGGCTTCGATGCATGGGAGGAAGGTGCCTATGACATTACTACCGTCATCCGTCAAGCCTTCTTCAAAGGGCAGAGGGTAAGGCCTGTCGGAGAAGAACATTCGTTGTCATACGGGACCCATCTGGTAGGCTACTCGCTTGATCCTGGAATCCAGAACCCGCATGGAGTTTCCCGTGTCCAGAGTCGTTCCCTTGAAAGCGAATATGCCTTGGAGCCTTCATTGTTCGTTTCCGACAACTGGATGCTCTCCGACCGTTTTTCCCTTGAAAGCGGTGTCCGTCTTTCCGGCTTCTATGCCGGCAGGAGCGATTCCTTCTACGGTGGTCCCGAGTTAAGGCTTTCCGGGAAATATTCCCCCTCTGACAATTTTTCCCTGAAAGGCGGTTTCAATACCATGCGCCAGTACATCCATCTTATCTCGAACACGACCTCTATCTCTCCGATGGATACCTGGAAGCTGACCGATGCTGACATCAAACAGACCTCTGGGTGGCAGGCGGCTGCCGGAGCTTACTGGACTCACCTGGGGACCGGGATCGACCTTTCCCTAGAAACTTACTATAAGGGTACGTCCAACCACCTTGACTACAAGCCAGGGGCCGTTCTGGTCATGAACCAGGACCTGGCAGAGGATCTGGTTCCAGTGCGGGCAAAATCCTATGGTGTCGAATTGATGGCCAGGAAGACAACCGGGAGGCTCACCGGCTGGATTTCCTACGGTTACTCCAGGACCAAGTTCCGGGAGATGCAGGATCGAGGCGGTGAAACGATTGCTGGAGGGAAATGGTATAATGCACCCTACGACAAGCCTCATGAATTCAAATTCGTAAGCAATTTCGAACTGACTCATCGCTACAGTTTCTCGGTCAATGTCGATTATTCGACCGGGCGGCCGATAACTGTTCCGATAGGTACTTACTATCTCGGGAGAATCTGGCGCCTGGCCTATTCCGAACGCAATGCCTACAGGATCCCCGATTATTTCCGCACCGATGTGGCTTTCAACATCGATCCGGGGCACAGCCTTTTCTCTCTTGTCCATGCTACTGTCACATTGGGGGTCTATAATGTCACCGGACGGAAAAATCCTTATTCCGTCTATTTTGACACTGATCCCCATGGCAGTCTGAATGGGTACCTCTTGTCAGTTTTCGCTACCCAGATCCCTTACATAAACCTTAATCTGCTGTTCTGATGAAAAATCTTTTCCTGACATATTTCCTTTTCCTGATCACGCTCAGTTCCTGTGTCTATCCCTACAATGTGGACTTGGAGGATGAGCAGAAGTACATCACGGTTCTCGAAGGAGACATCATCGTCGGTGGCGTGTCTACAGTGAACCTTTCGACAGTGACGTCACTCTACGACATCGATCCTTACCAGGGAGTGATCAGAGGCAGGGTGCGCATTGAAGATGAGTCCGGAAGGACCTATGAACCGGTCGACCTTCCAAAGAACGGGCTCCTGTCCCGCTCCATCAGTATACCGACTTATGATGCTCCGACAGATCAGCGTTATCGTGTCGTGGCTGAAATCGAGGGAAGGACCTATTTGAGCGATTGGGTTGAACCTCTCTCTCCTCCAAAGATAAGTGCCGTTGAGTTCAAGGCTGACGAGCATTCTGTCAGGGTTTATGTGAGCATGGAGGCCGGAGAAAAGGCGACTGGTTTCATTGGACTGACCAGTGAGGAGACCTGGGAATTCCACTCGGATTTCCTTCCAAAATACGACTATGACCAAAGTAAAAGGGTGTATGTAGAAAGAACCCTGGAGTACCCGAACTATTGGTGCTGGACAAACCGGTACAATGAGTCGCTCGTCCTTGTGAATCATTCGGAAATCCCTTCAGGGGAGATTGTCTCTTATCCTTACATTACCTTTGCACGGGAGGACAGTCGCAACCACAGGAAGTACTCGATAAAAGTAAAGGCCCGGACCTTGGATGAAAAGACTTATCTTTTCATGTATAACGTAGGCATCAACTCCTCCGGAAAACATGACCTTTTCCGGCCCAATCCCGGAGAGATGCCCAGCAACATCAGATGTGAATCGGATCCCGGAGTCAGGGTTTTAGGCTATGTCTCAGCTTCGATCCTTGCTACAAAAAGGGTCTTCCTGGATTCCAGATATGCGAAAGAATGGGATCGCAAAGTGGGAAACCTATTGTTTCCGAATCCTAACAATTCGATTACTATGCTGTTAGGACGCGGCTTCCATCCGATAGATTACATGGATCTTTATGATGAATACTATGCAAAAGTCATCCACGGGATGGCCTGGAGCCCTGTCCGCTGCTATGACTGTATCGCTGCCGGCGGTACTAAAGATAAACCTGATTTCTGGGAATGATGAAGAAGTTTTTGATATTCCTTGCCGCATTGCTGGCCGTGTCGCCGGCTTTGCTCCGTGGAGATAATCCTCCGGTTGAACGCATATTCATTTCAACTGACAGGGGTGTTTACATCGCTGGCGACATGGTGTGGTGTTCGCTTTTCTGCCTTGATCCCTCCGGACATTATTCTTCGCTCAGTGCCATATCCTACCTTGAACTGGTTTCTTCCGAAGGGACCATGTCAGAGGCAAAGATCGGACTTCTTGAAGGAAGAGGCGCCGGCTCTTTCAGGATCCCGGTGTCAGTGCCCACCGGTACGTATCGGCTGGTAGCCTACACGGCTGCAAACACCAATGAAGAGGGGACTAAGTGGATGCTTGGCTCAAAGATACTTACCATCTTCAATACCTTTTCTGCTGCCAGAGTTAAAGATGGGGTGGAAATCATCGGAGAGGAAGACTTTTCTAGGAAAGAGAATAATGCGGAAGTAAAATTCGGGAATCTCAAGTTGAGCACATCCGTCCGTGTAAGGAAAGGGGAGGAGTTCACTCTCTATCTGGGCAATGAAGGTCCGGCTTCGGATGTCTCCCTGTCAGTTTTCAATGATGACGGACTTGCTCCGTCAGTTCCTGCCAACTCCATAACGGATTTCATGGAGGCCCTTCCTGGATCATGCGATGTGGTTGCCAATGGGACAAGACCAATTGAGTATAACGGAGAAATCATTACCGCGAAGATAGTGGGAAACAACTCTCCAGTGGGAGAGGCCCCTTTTGCTTCCCTATCTTCAGCCGGGGCTCCCTCCAATGTCTATTTTACTGCTATAGAGGCTGATCATGTCTCTTTCTATACAAACAACATTTATGGGGACCGCGAACTTGTCTGTGATGTTTCAGGCATGGATGGGGAAGTTGAATCCATCGAATTCGAATCTCCTTTCATCAATCCATCGGTTGGGGACCTGCCGAAACTGTTACTAAGTCCTGCACAGAAGGCTGCCCTTACAATGCGTAATTATTCCCTCCGGGAAGAAAAGGGGCTTCGCCTCGATACTTTAGCCACCTTCATACGCCATCGAGAGGACATGTTCCTGCAAGGGACAACGTTCAAGCGCTTCCATCTTGATGACTATACCCGTTTTCCGTCAGTGCGTGAAGTACTGGTGGAGATTGTCCCGTCACTGACCGTCAGAAAGGAAAAAGGAACACATTCAATCCACATGGCGGTTTTAGATGCTTCGGATTCAAGGGTGTTCAAGGTCAGCAATGTCCTTGTAATGATGGATGGTGTTGTCCTTTCCGACCTTGACCTTCTTTTCAGTTTCGATGCCATGCTGCTGGAAGACATCGACGTTTATCAGCAGGCCGTCATCTGTGGAAGTGCCGTCTTTTCAGGAGTAGTCAATTTCATAACGAAAAAGAACTATATGACGGCTCTCACGTTCTCTCCTAAAGTCAAGGTCCTGGATTTCAAAGGCGTTTCCTTCCCGGTCGCATATCTTGGGAAGGTCCCTTCCGGATTGAAGCGCGATCTCCGGCAGGTTCTTTATTGGAATCCTTCGTTTCGGATCGGTGCCGGAGAAGAGCGACGCCTGACCCTCCATGCACCGGATTATTCCGGGAAGTTCAGCGCAATAGCAGAAGGGCTGACCGAAAACGGCAGCCCTGTCAGGATTGAAATATCTTTCGATGTGGAATAAACTATCCTAGAAGGAGTAGTTCATACCGATGTTGATCCACATCGGATCGCCGAGGTTCTCGTTGAAGTTGTGGGCGAGTTCCACCGACACGATGAAGTTCTGGTTCCAGGCGAGCTTGAGTCCGGCTCCTGCAGTGTAGAGAAGCTCGGAAGCCTTGTCGCGGATGTACTTGGCCGTGTCGGAATAGCCTTCTTGTGCGGCACGGCTGACCATGGCGGGCAGGGTGGCCATTTCATCAACCCTGGTGGGTTTTGTGATGATTCCGCAGTCGAAGAACGGGTTAGTGGCCAGGTAGAAATACTGTCCGAACAACTGGAACTTCACAAGCTTTACCCTAAGTTCGAAATTTCCCCAGGCACATCCATCGGCGATGATCCTGTTTGCATAGGTACCGCGGATCGTGTTGGAACTGCCGAATCCTTCGGAAACCATTGTGTTCATGTTCAGGAGGGCGATATTCTGCTTGACAAAGAAGGGCGTCTCTCCGGCGAGGGTTCCCTGGTAGGCGAGATGATAAGCAAATACCGGGTCACCTGCACTGAATATGTGGACGGGCAGGCTGATGTACTGCCTCCAGCGTGCGCATAGCTGGAGGTAGCTGTAGCTGTCTTTGAACAAGTCCGGAGAACCGTTCAGATAGATCTCCGACCATATTCCTTTATTAGGTGCAGCTTCGATGTCGCGGTTGTCGAAGACAATGCCGGCCTTGGCTTCGAACCTGTTGCCGCCTTTTGACTCATTGGCGGCAATCAGGCCGTGGTTGAGGTATTCGTTGTAGACGGTATTCGCAGGGTCGTAGTCATATTTCTTGTCGAAGTCTCCCGCCATGAAATGCCAGTAGCTGAGACCTCCGCCCCAATGCAGATGCTCGGCGATCCTGCCTCTCAGGTCCACCTGTACGCGGGCCATGTCACGGCGCATGTTATAGAAGGCGATGCCTTTATCCTTGTTGAAATTCCATTCAGGCTCGAACGGATATGCGGGAGCGTTGAATCCGTAGAAATTGTACAGGGGGTCCATTATGTAGGTGGCCGATGCGGTCAGCCTCATCTTCGGAATCAGGTACTTGGAATCGTAGGCAAGATAGAAACGGGTACGTCCCTTGGTGAAATGGGAAACTTCCCAGCTGATCTTGTGCAATGGGTCGGGATAGGTGTTGCCGTTGCCATAGTTGTAGATGTCTCCGAAGGCACCGTACTGGAAACCCATGTCGCTTGAGTAGGTGGCGCAGGGAAGGGCGCTGAGAGTCCAGCCGGTCTTCATCTCCTTCTCGGTTTCCTGCGCTGAGGCAGCTACTGCGATGGTCGTCAGGACGCAAAGGCAGAATGCTGATAATAACTTGTTTGTCATATTCATTGATCTTTTTTATTCTAAAGTGTCTTTGCTTTTGCCAGGAAGGCACGTACGTGGTCGGTGTACTCTTTCGGATGGTCCTTGAAGGCCATTGCATGCTCCGATCCAGGGGCTATCCAGATCTCCTTGTATCCCTTGACCTTGGCTTCGTAATTCTTGTAGACATGGTCTGTAGGGACGAAGTCATCCTTGTCTCCATGGATGAACAGCATGGGTTTTTCGCATTTTGCGAGCTGTGCTACGGAAGAAGCCTCCTTGAATCCCCAGCCGTAGCGGTGCTTGCACACTATGCTGGCGCTGTTGAGGACCGGGAACGGCGGCAGGTGGAAGGAGTCTTTCAGGTTGTGTGCGAACTGGTCCCATACGGAAGAATAGCCGCAATCTTCAACGAAAGCCCTTATGTACGGAGGAAGGTCGTCGTCACCGCTCAGCATCATGGTCGTGGCGCCTCCCATCGAGACACCGTGCACAACCATGAAGTCGTCGTTCCAGATGTCATGCGCCATGGCAGCAAAACGCTTCACATCCAGCCTGTCGAACCATCCCATCTGGACGGCCCTTCCTTCTGAAAGGCCATGGTAGTGCAGGTCCGGAACCATTACATTGTAGTTCAGGTCGTCGCGGTACATCCTGACCAGGTTCAGGAAGCAGATGTGGTTGTCGGTGTAGCCGTGCACGACCACGGCGGTGCCTTGGGCCCTTGAAGGGACGGCAGCGGGGGCGAAGACCGCATGGAGCTTGTATCCGCCTTCACCGACCAGGGTAGTGTCCTTGAATATTCCTGAATCATGGAGGCCGTCGTACCATGCCATGATTCCAGGATAGCGGCCTTCGGTTTTAGCTCGGTCTCCGGTGAAATCATTGCCGTGCTCTTCCGGAAGGAGCGCATAGTTGCACATGTAGCGGCCGGCAAGGCAGCCGGTCAAAAGGAAAGATGCGGCAAAAAGAACTGCCGCCAGGTTTAAGATTTTTTTCATTCGTTTCAGTGTGTTAGAGGGTATTGCCCTCAAAATCTATCCAAATATTGTCTTTTCCTAAGTCAATTATCTCAGAGGAAACCTTTACTCCAGGTATGCTGCACTTGCATGAAATTTCCTCCGTGCCGATCTTGCCTATGTGGTTGTTGAAAATCGTAATTGCTTTCTTTTCAGAGTCGAACCTGCATGATGTCCCCACCATGAGGCGACGGTAGATGTATTCAAGGAAAGAACTCTCGTCCTTGAAACCATCTTCAATCATGATCGTCCTTTTTGTGTTGCCTACCCGGAGGGAAACCTCGCCACCCGCTTTCGGAACGCCCCGAAAGGTGAACACCGCGCTGGCATAGTCGCCGCAGGACCTGCAGAACAAGGGCTTCCCGAGAGTCTCATCGAAGATCGTCTGTCCGATGTTGGGGGCTATGCGGTTCCTCTCAGCAGTGGAGTAGGAATTGGCGTGCACATTATTCTTTGAAGTGAACTTGGCACCGCTTCCGTCTGCTGCCCAGAACTTCCGGTAGGGGGAGTTGCCCGGGAATGGATCGTTCCAGGAATCGGTCTCCCAGTCTTGTATGTCATAGTCTATGTTTCCTCCCCATTGTCCTGGAACAGCTTCCCTGGCATAGTCTCCGCCCTTTGATGCCATGGTGGTGTAGTGTTCCATGTTGAAGTTGATCAGGTCGACATTCTGCCCATAGGGGTTGGGCCCGAAATAGGGATAATTAGCCGACACTTCATCGCAGCAGTTGATCAGGGTTATGGGATGGGCCCACACCCCGCCTTCGGGTGTGAAATTGTTGAATGTGTAGCCGTACTTGTTCCCGATCGCTCCGAGCTGGATGCAGACGAGATGTTCTCCGCTCAGGGCGAATCCGACGCCGAGGCCTATTGCATAGGTGGATCTGAATATGGTTTCGCTTCCGTTGTTGGAACCCTGGAGACCGCGTATTCCTATACAACCGTCGACACCGATCCGGAATTCCTGCTCCGGGTCCATGGACCTGTTGAATATCCTGGTCCCGAGCCTGAGGTCATCGACATTGAGGGCTCCGAGGGCATACCCGTCGATGCAGATTATGTTCTTCTGGTTGTCCGGAAGGGAGATGGTCAGGTCGCAGACCGTCAGTTCCTGGGCCATCATGTCCCAGTAGCTGCTGACATTGTCATCCCCCCGGATCACTGAATATTCCTTGTCGTCAGACAGAGCCTTGTAGCACTCTTCGGTTACGACTATGTTGGTCCCGGATATGCCGTTACCGCTTCCGTTCGCCCTGACGGTCCCCTTGATCCTTAACTTGGTGGAAGTGTCCAGGCGCCTTGTTTTCAGGGCATAATCCGGGCCGGACTTGGCCTCATGGAAGGCTTCGATGAAATAATTGCCGGATGCAAGGAAGACGGTACCGCCTGTCCCTACCGCATCTATTGCTGCCTGGATCGTTTCCTGGTCGTCGTTCCCTTTGCAGACGAAATCGGCTTCCTGCTTGTCCTTGGCAGGGGAATCTGATGCGGCTACTCTGACGTCATGGCGGAGAGGCTCAGCCGCCAGCTCTTCTGCATTGAGCGACGAAGATAGCAGTATCGCTGACACAAAGATCAGTATTCGTCTCATCGGATTATGTGTATAGTATCGTTATGTGGTTGTCTTCGGTCTTCGCTATTCAAAAAAATAGCCGAAGCCGGACTTGTTGCGGATGTGGAGTGCATGGTCTCCAAGCTTGGCCCTGATGTGCCGGATGTCGGCATCCACGGCGCGCTCGCCGGCAGCCGAATCTTTGGGCCACACTAACTCCAGAAGTTCGGTCTGGGAGAATATCCTGCCGGGATTGGAAGACAGCAGGCTCAAGACTTCGAACTCTGTCTTGGTCAGGTCAAGGGGAATTCCGTCGATCGAAGCGGTCTTCTTTACGATATCTATCTTTATGTCACCGCTTTCGGGGACATTGTCGCGCTTGCCCATCTTTGCTTCAACCACGTTGATGACATAGTCTCCGCATTTCTCGCATTCCCTGATAAGGTCTATGAATATCGTACCGACGGCGAAACTGTACACTCCTTCGTCGACATCTTCGGTGTTGCGGCTGCGGAGCGCAGTCCTGAGGGAATCGATCTGATTCTCCATGTCGAGGGAAACTTCCTGGTCGCCGCTGCCCTTGAGTACAAGTTCCATATTCTCCATGGCCTCGGTTATGAGGGTGAACATACGATCGATGCCCTGCTCCTGGGAGTCTGTGAACACTGCCTTCTGGGTCAGTTTGCGTTCCATGATCCTGGAAAGGTTGTAGATGCTGTCTCCGATACTCTCTAGTTCGCTGATTTCGCGGAGCAGGGAACGAACCTTCCGTTTGGTATCATCACTCAAGTGGGCATTTCCGACGATGGCCAGGTAGGCGCCAATCTCGCTCTCGAGACGGTCGCTCATCTCTTCCATCTCCTTGATCCTGTCGGCCTTCTTGTGGAAGGCTTCAGGGTCTTTTATCGTGTATAGTTCCTTGGCTTCTCCGAACATCATCCTCATCCTTTCTGCGAACAGTTCGGTTTCTTTCTGGGCCTGGAAGACCGAAAGTTCAGGAGTCTTCATGATACCGCTTTGGATGTACATGAGCTTGAAGCCTTCATCACCTTCCTTCTGAGGTATCAGCTTGCTGACTATCTTTTCAATCTGAGGGATGAACCAGATGAGGATCATCGTGTTCGTCACGTTGAACATCGTGTGGAACGTGGCAAGGACGAAGGACAGCCTGGCCGGGCTCTGGGCCGAAGCCTGAGGGTCGACTCCTACTATCCTGCAGGCCATGTTGACAAATGGATAGAAGATGGTCAGCACCCAGAGGACACCGAAGACATTGAACAGCATGTGGGCGAGTGCAGCCCTGCGTGCCTGTGTGTTGGCCGAAAGAGCAGCGACGTTGGCTGTGACCGTGGTACCGATGTTCTCACCCATGACCAGTGCGATACCCTGGTAGATGGTCAGCACTCCGCTGGCACAAAGAACCATGGTGATAGCCATCAGGGCTGCAGATGACTGGGCGATGCAGGTAAGGATCCCTCCTATTATTATGAAAAGTATGATGGTCAGGTAACTGCCCGAATTGAACGAAGCAAAGAAATTTACGATCCCTTCATTGTGTGCCAGGTCCATCTCCTTGCCGGTCGCATTCAATGTGCCGAGGGCGAACAGCAGGAAGCACAGTCCGAAAAGGAAATCTCCCATGTACCTGTACTTGCGCATCTGGATCAGGATGACTGCGACCAGGAAAGCAGGCCAGACGAGATTGGCTATGTTGAATGAGAATCCTGCCGACATGATCCATGCGGAAAGAGTCGTTCCGATGTTGGCTCCCATTATCACGGAAATGGCCTGTCCCAGGGTCAGCAATGCAGCATTGACGAAGGAGACAGTCATGACCGTCGTAGCGGCAGAAGACTGGACGGCTACGCAGATCAGCATTCCCGTAAGGACTCCGGTAAAACGGTTGGTTGTCATGGCACCCAGGATGTGCCTCAGGCCGGGACCGGCCATTTTCTGGAGAGCCTCGCTCATGACTTTCATGCCGTACATCAGCAGAGCTATGGAGCCGAGGAGTTTGAAGATTGTAAGGATCATGTTGCAAATTTACACTAAATTAATGCCTTTGCAAAGCGCGGAATGATTATTTTTGCTGTAAACTCAGTATTTATGAAAAGATTTTCAGCAATCATGTTTGCCATGGCAGTGTGTGTGTCCATGGCAGGCGCAGGCAAGGACAAAGGGGAAAGCATCTCACTGAAATCAGCCGTTAAAAACATAATCAGCGTAAGTGTGGACGGAACACCGGTCAAGGTTGCCTGGTATGTGGACAACTACGTTTCGAAACCGAACAGGCCTGAGGACCAAATAATAAACATATTCATTCCTGAGAATGCGACAAAGTCTTCTCCCATCCTGTTCTATGTCAACAACGGAGGATGGCAGTCAAATGCTTATCCTGAGAATACCTTGAAGGATGGACAGGACTATGACGGGACTTCCAGCAAGGTCGGAGTTGCTTTGAAAGAGGGTTATGTGATCGTTTCTTATGGAGGCCGCAGCCGCAACAACGGGATGACCGACGGGAAATACCTCGGCCATTCTCCTGCCATCATGGTGGACACTAAGGCGGCCATCCGCTACCTCCGCTTCAACAAGAAGGCCCTTCCTGCAGGAGACACGGAAAAGATCATAGTGACAGGTACGTCCGGTGGAGGAGCTCTTTCTACTGTGATAGCCGCTAGCGGCAACAGTCCGGATTTCTTTGAATATCTCTACGAAATCGGTGCAGCTGGAATCGTCAGGAATGCAGACGGTACATTTTCTTCCAAGCCGGGATTCGGGGATAATGTGCTTGGGGTGATCGCATATTGCCCCATCACCGACCTCGGGCATTCCTGTTATGCCTACGAATGGCTTTTCGGGAATACCCGGAAGGCTCTCTGCCTCGCGGGAGAGATGAAATACCCCTATGCTGACGAAAAGACTGTCTTGAGGGCCTCGGATGCATTGGCCTCCATGTACGTTCCCTACCTCAATGGCCTGGGCCTCAAGGATGAAAAAGGCAATCCGATAAACGACGGCAACCTTAAGGATTACATCACGGTCTTGATGAAAGAGGAAATCGACAGGACAATCGCCGAGATAGGTGTCGAGAAGATGAAGCAGGACATAGAGCAGGAGATCCGTGTGCGTCGCTTCGGCCGCCCCGCCGGCGCAGCCCCCGCTGGCGCGACTAACTCCGCTGGTGCAGCCCCCGCCGCCGCGACTAACTCAGCCGGCAATCAGCCGGCACAGCACAGGGTGAACAACGGGTGGCTGACCTTCAACGAGGACGGTACCTACGACTACGACCTGGACAAGCACCTTTATTATCTGGCGAAGTACACAACCCTCAAGGTGGCACCGTCTTTCTCGAATATAGGCCTGTATGACAACGGCATGAATGAAGATACTCTTTTCGGTACCGAAGATCAGGAGTATTCACCCTTCAATGCTTGGTCCTGGAACCACGACATCCGCCGGAACAGTGTTGGTCTTGATGACACGGGACTCACTTGGGATGAATTCCTGGCAACTGATGACGGAAAGCATCTCATGAATCAAATGAAGATGACCTGTGCCATGGATTATATTCTCGAGAACACAGCAGACATAGCTCCATTCTGGTATGTCCGCCATGGAATGGATGACCGTGACAATTCGTTTGCCGTTGAGGCTGAGCTCTTCTATTCGATCAAGGGCAGTCCATCCATAAAGTCTCACAATGTCGGCTTTGCCTGGCTCAAGCCCCATAGCGGCGACTACGACGTTCCCGAGGCCTACTCCTGGCTCAAAGAAGTCTTGGGAACTTCATATTGACAGTTATTCAAGGCGATAAACACTCTCGGCAAAGATAGTGTAGCCTTCGGTCTTGACATACTTTCCCGGTGCCCTGACCTCTATCGTCTCAGAAGAAGGAGCTAGATAGTATGTCTTGGTTACGAAAGTGTGACCTCCGCTTTTGTAAGTAGAGGTCGTTGGGGCAAACCAGCCGGAAGTCCAGTCCGACTCATATGTGTCGTACAGTTTTCCATTTAGGTAAGTATCCTTCCGATATTTCGCACTGTTTTTCTGGACTGTATTTTTCCCGATGACCTCTCCTTGTATGTATTTGGTACATTCCAAGGATTCAATGCTGTAGTTGATGAACTTAATCGTGAGCTGGTCTTTACCTTTGAAAGCCTTGAATATCTTTCCCTCCTTGTCATAAAAAATCAAGGTTTTGCATTTTTGTCTGGCTACTTCTTCAACGACCTTCCGGATGTCATTTTCGATGTATGGCCATGTCACTAGTTCTTCATTTTCAAACAGTGCCGTTGAATCCTTTGGAATATAGAATTCAACACTGAGGATTTTCCCTGTCTTCTTGGTCCTTATTTCAGCCTCGGCAACCAGGTAGGGCAGTACGATTAGGAAGGCGATACATACAAACTTTTTCATAGTGATTGGATTTTTTGATGAAGTGTTTCATTGATGGGTTTCCTGCCTTTAGATGTTGGCAAAAAATATAGTTTGTCTTTTGGGATGGACGTCTTGCTTACCTGGAGATGATTTGCTTATTGTTTGCATTGCAAATTAAAGCTTTGTATATGCTTTTCCATAGTTGTTTAAATTGTTTAAAAATTACTAGGTTTGCGTATGCAACATTCTGTGAGAAATGTTGGCAAAAATCAAAGTGCTTTTGCAAATTAAATGAGAATATTTGAGAAAAACAACGGATTATGCCCTAAAGTTCAAGTTTGGTCTCCGGTCACCAGATTGTCAGAATCGAACATCGCCCATGCTCTGAAAGCCTGGATTCCCTTGAGCAAAACTGCTCGAATAGCTTACGGACGTGTCAGCTGGGAACTGCACGGGCAGGTATTTGACGAAAACGTGACTTTGTAGTCCGTCTGGGGAACTGTGCAGGCATGGTTTAACTGCTTTTTGTGACCGTAGAGTTCGGTGTGGAACTGTACAGGCAGGTATTTGACGGAAACGTGACTTTGTCGTCAGCCGCAGAACTGTACGGGCAGGGTTTTGCTGCTTTTCGTGACCGTAGAGTCAGTGGTTGGAGAGGGGGACGTGGTGGGTAATGATGCAAAAAACAGTTGGTGAATGGTCTCCCTATGAAGCCGTTTTCCGATGTCAATGCGGTACTATTTCTTTTTCTCTT
>CADBMD010000181.1 GCA_902795735.1 uncultured Bacteroidia bacterium | reverse complement strand
GACTCCATCGAGCATATAACCCACTCGATCTGCACCTTGGAATTCGATGTCCACAGGCCCCTCTACGACTGGTTCATCCAGGCACTCAGGATCTATCCCAGCCATCAGTACGAATTCGCCAGGCTCAACCTGACCTACACGCTGATGAGCAAGCGCAAGCTCCTCGAACTTGTACAGAAAGGCCTTGTTTCAGGTTGGGACGACCCAAGGATGCCTACTCTCTGCGGAGTAAGGCGCAGAGGCTACACTCCTGAAGCCCTGAAGATGTTCTGCGAGAAGATCGGAGTCTCGAAGCGAGACCAGATGATTGACATCCAGCTGCTTGAATGGTGCGTGCGCCAGGACCTCAACGCAAGGTCGAACCGCTACATGGTGGTCCAGAAACCTCTGAAAGTCACGATCACGAACTGGGAGCCGGGCAAAGTGGAATGGTTCGACTGCCCCCTCAATCCCGCCGATCCCGAAGGCCCGTCACGGAAAGTCCCTTTCACCGGAGAACTTTACATCGAGCAGGACGATTTCATGGAGGAAGCCCCCAAGAAGTTCTTCCGCCTGAAGCCCGAAGGTGAAGTCCGCCTGAAGTACACCTACATCATCAAGTGCGAAGAGGTCGTGAAGGATGCTCAGGGCAATGTAACCGAGCTGAAGTGCACCTATGACCCTTCCACCAGGCCCGGAGGTGAAGTCTGGAGATCTGTCAAGGGTACCATCCACTGGGTCCCGGTCTCTCTTGCAAAGGAAATAGAAATCCGGAACTACGACCGTCTCTTCACCAAGGAAGACATGAACTCCATCCCCGAAGGAATGGATTACAAGGATTTTCTCAACCCTGAATCCCTCACGGTCATGACCGGCTACGCCGAGCCGGCCCTCCTCGAAGACAAGTCCGGGATCGCGGTCCAGTTCGAACGCACAGGCTACTATTTCAAGGATCCCGACAGCACCGCAGAAAAGACCGTGTTCAACAAGACCACAGCACTGAAGGATTCTTACAGGCCTGAATAAGGAATATGAACCTGCCGCTCTTCATAGCCAGGAGGTATCTGTTCGCGAAGAAGTCACACAATGTGATCAATATAATCTCAGCGATCAGCGCCATAGGCATGGCTATAGGAACGGCTGCGCTCATCATCATCCTTTCCGTCTACAACGGATTCGACGAGTTGGTGAAATCGACTCTCAGCAATGTCGAGCCCGACATCCTCATAGCTCCAGCCAAAGGGAAAGTCTTCATTCCCGACGGAGATGCTTTCAAGGCAATAGCTGAACATCCAGGAGTAAAGGACTGCTATGAAGTCCTTGAAGAGAACGTGTTCCTCGACTATGACGAGCACCAGGGAGTGGCAAAGGCAAAGGGAGTGGACGAGTCTTACGAGAAAGACTCTCCCCTGATCGGGCACATGACGGCCGGCGAGTTCTCTCTGCATAAAGGACAGGTCCCCCAGATGGTAGCCGGAGCAGGGCTGGCCTACAAGATGGGGATGAACCCGGCATTCCTTTCCTCCGCGACCATCTATTTCCCAGCGAGGGACAGGAACTTCTCCCTCGCCAATCCAGCGGCCTCGATTGAATCAGTGAATATGCGCCCGGCAGGGATTTTCACCGTCAACCAGCAGATAGATGAAGAGCTGATGATCGTTCCTCTGGATCAGATGCGGCAGCTCCTCGGCTACGAAGACGAGGTTTCTGGAATCGAAATCCGGGTCAATGACGGCATGTCCCAGAAAGACCTGCACAAGACCATCAGGGACATGAAGAAGATCCTCGGACCGGAATTCAAGGTACTGGACAGGTTCCAGCAGAACACCTCCCTCTACAAGATGATGCGATATGAGAAAGCGGCCATATTCCTCATCCTCATATTCATCATCATCATCATCGCCTTCAATATCTTCGGGAGCCTGTCGATGCTCATCATCGAGAAGAAAGACGACATAGAAACCTTCAGGAGCATAGGTGCCACCGACAAGATGCTCCGCAGGACTTTCACCCTGGAAGGATGGCTCATCTCGATCCTCGGACTGGTGGCAGGGCTTATCATCGGCACGGCCCTGGTCTTCCTGCAGTACCGCTTCGGATTCATAAAGATGCCGGGAAATTTCCTTGTGAGCGCCTATCCTGTCATCCTCCAATGGCAGGACATCCTGATGACCGTGGTCGGAGTCGCCCTGGTCGGCTACCTGATTGCGACAATCCCGGTTAGGAACAACATTACCTCAGAGCAGAGAACGTAACCTCGTCCGTCACTCCGTTCCCACCCACGACCTTGAATGTGTCGGAATCTTTCTTGAGCGTCAAGCCACGGAATGTCCAGATGACACCCGTATCCTCCTCAGACTTGTACTTCTTGGTCACGAGACGGCCATTCTGGTACAAAGTCAGGTTCTTGGCATTGCTGTAGACCTTGATAGAGAACTCCTTGCCCGCAGGAACATATTCCAGCCTTGAAGAAGTGATGTGGACAGTGGTCTCCTTCTTGTTCCACAAAGACTTGTAGAGATAGAACGCATCCTTGCGGACAAGACGGTCACGGGTTACCAGTCCCTTGTCATTCATGTACTTGCGGGCATCGTTAGGAATGAAATCCTTTCCGTTGGAGGAATCCATGTAGCCCTCGGTTCGATTGGCGACAGGAAAATCGAACATGACCCAGACTGCCGTGAAACCAAGCCAAGGCATCCTCATGATCTGACGCACATAAGCCTCATGGAAAAGGTTGCCATATTCCTCATAATGCTTTGAATCATCGCTCTGGTCGCGGACGGCCTTGGACTGGTCCCAGACATGACAGAACGGATTCACGCCAACACCATATTCACCGATATTGACAGGGCCGCCGTTCCGGAGGGTGCGCTCCTTCTTGATGTCCTCGGTGAAACTGTCGAAACGGTTGGGAGTATAGTACCAGCCATAGTAAGTGTTCTGCGAACAGAAATCCCCTGCAAGTCCTGGATAGCCTTCCCTGGCAAGCCTGGAGTCATCGGTAAAGCCGACAAGGCGGTAGGGATCCAGCTTCTTGATGTCGTCATAAAGCTTCCCGGTTTCATAGACGACCTTGTCCGGAGCGAACGCCCCCTGCAGATCGGCATTGTTGCCCCATGAATCCAGCTCATTCCACATCCCCCAGAAAACGATGCTGGGATGATTGTACAACGAAGTGACCATCTCCTTCATCTGGTTGTGGATGTTGTTGAAATAAGCCTGGCGGGCACGTTCACCGCAGACATTCACCCACGGGATCTCAGTCTGCACGACTATCCCCAGGGAATCACAAAGCCTGAAAGCCATGTCATTGTGCGGATAATGGGCAAGACGGAGGAAGTTGGCCCCAAGCTCG
>CADBMD010000180.1 GCA_902795735.1 uncultured Bacteroidia bacterium | reverse complement strand
GGTCCGCAGCGCGGTCCGAGAGGTTCCGTTGCAGGTCCCACCGGCATATCAGCCTACACCAAGGACAAGAGCCTCTACATCAATGACGGAAGCGAAACATGCGTGGCAGCCAGCGAAAACTCCCAGATAACTTACGGCGAAAGCGTGAGCCGCAACGAATTCGGGATCAACGGTGGGATCTTCTGGTCCGCTACCGGAGCCAAGCTGGCCTTCTACCGCAAGGACGAGAGCCGTGTCACTGACTTCCCTCTCCTGGACATCTCCACCAGGACCGGGACTTTGGTAAACATCAAGTACCCGATGAACGGGATGGAAAGCGAGGAAATCCGTCTGGGAATATATGACCTTGCATCCAAAAGCACCGTGTGGTGCGATGTCACCGACTTCGGCTATGACCGTTACCTCACCAACATAAGCTGGTCCCCCGACGACAAGTACATCTTTATCCAAGTCCTCGACAGGACACAGAAGCACATGAAATTCAACATGTACAGGTCGTCAGACGGTTCCTTCGTACGTACCCTCTTCACCGAGGATGACGAACGTTATGTGGAGCCTCTGGATCCAGTGTGGTTCCTGAAGGGGACATATTCATTCATCTACAGGACGAACGTCCGTGCCGGCTACCGCAATCTCTATCTATGCGACACCCTCGGGACCGTCCGCCGCCTGACAGCCGTGGATGCGGATGTTGCTTATGTCGACAATGACGGTCAGAACGTGTTCTACACATCAGCCGAAGTTTCTCCCGTCGAGAACCATCTCTTCAAGATCCAGGTCACCGGCCTCAAATCAAAGAAAGGCAAGGAATCCATAGCCAAGGCCAGGTTCGGGAAACCCGTCAGGCTCACCACCGAGGAAGGATGGCACAATGTCTCGCTCAGCGAAGACTGCAAGAAATTCCTGGACAGGTTCAGCAGTTTCAATGTACCGGCCGTCACCCAGGTAAGGACCACGGACGGGAAGCTGATCCGCGAACTTGGCAGGGCTGAGGATCCGCTCAAAGCCTTCAAGACCGGCGAAGTCATGCTCGGAACCGTGAAAAGCGCTGACGGGAAATATGACAACTGGTACAGGCTCTACCTCCCTGCCGACTTCGACCCTTCCAAAAAGTATCCTGTAGTCCTCTACGTCTATGGAGGTCCACACTCCCAGATGGTCAATGACAGCTGGCTCGGCGGAGTCAGGATGTGGGAGATGCTCATGGCCCAGAAGGGCTATGTGGTCTATGTCCAGGACAACAGGGGCACCCAGAACCAGGGTGAGGAATATGAAAAAGCCATTCACCGCCACTGCGGTCAGAACGAGATGGCCGACCAGATGGTAGGGATCAACATGCTGAAGTCTCTGCCGTTCGTGGATTCCGAAAGGATTGGAGTCCATGGCTGGAGCTATGGCGGCTTCATGACCATTTCATTGATGACCAACTATCCGGAGACCTTCAAGGTAGGCGTGGCAGGAGGCCCTGTCATCGACTGGAAATGGTACGAAGTGATGTACGGTGAGCGCTACATGGACACCCCGGAGACAAATCCGGAAGGATTCAAGCAAACCAGCCTGATAGAAAACGCCGGAAATCTTAAAGGAAAGCTCCTGATCTGCCAAGGCGCAATCGACAACACCGTAGTCTGGGAGCATAGCCTGAGTTTCGTCCAGAAATGCATTGAACTCGGGATCCAGTTGGATTACTTCCCCTACCCGCGCTCAGAACACAATGTCGCCGGCAGATGGAGGATCCACCTCATGGACAAGGTCACCGACTATATCGATGCAAACATTGATAATCCGCAAAAAATTGTAAATTTGTCTCATTAAAAATTATCTAACCGTATCATACCATGGCATTTTCATTAACTGACATCATCAAGCAGCAGGTCAATTCAGCTGCTGGTAACATTGAAATCCCCTCCGCTGTCAAGAACCAGGTTCTCGGAGGCCTTTCTGATTCCATCCTCGGCAGTCTCACCCAGACAGCCACCAAGGCCGGCGGCATCGACATGATCAAGGATCTCTTCGGTGGCAAGACTTCAGCCGCCAGCAGTCCTATCACCGAACTTGCCGGCAAGCTCTTCACCAACAACATCCTCAAGAACCTCAATCTCGGATCAGCCTTGGGCAGCTCGCTGACAGGTCTTATTCCGTCCGTTCTCGGAGGAGTCACCAAGATCTTCAAGGATCAGAACGGTGACGGCAAGGTGGACATCAACGACATCATCATCGCCCTTGGAGGCTCCAAGATCGGAACCAGCATCATCAAGGGTGTACTCGGTGGGTTGTTCAAGAAATAATTGATTCCTGCTACAAAGGTCTTACGACTTTTATTCCGGAAATCTTGGAACCAGGGCGGGCGACGTATTCAGCGATCGTCCGCCTGTCTTTTACCACCTTCCCTTCTGCCTGGGAAGCATGGATGAAGCCGACTCTCCCCTCTTCTACAAAGGCAATTGCGACATGCGAGATGTCCAGGCCTTCTACTGAAGAAGTGAAACAGATTATGTCTCCGGACCGGATCTGGCTGGCTGCCTCGGCCACCTTGTCAGAAGGAATGTAGGTCATGGGTTCCTTGGCAAGCTGAGCTTCGGCTTCGGCGATCTTCCTCAACGCAAGGGCAGCCCTCGGCACATTGTCCGCGTCGGCCAGCTGCTTGTAAGAAGAGGAATTGGAGGTCATGAAATGAATAGGATGGTCATACACCTCACCACCCAGGTCCAGAGTCACATCCTTCAGCGAAGCCTTCTGGCGGCGGATCCATTCGGTAGTGTAGTGGATACGGTCCCCATAGGAATATGGAGGTTTGGTCCTGTAGCGCATACCGAGGACTTTCAGTGCATAGGCAGGGAACTGAGGAGCATCCACATCGGCAGCCTGGACAGCCTTGACAAGAGCAAGGCAAGTCTCTACGAATATGATGCAGTCTGTCTTTGTCAGATAAAGCCTGGGTACTTCCCGGGGAGGGTCCTCATCAAGGGTGCCAGCGACATACGGTGTCCCATACAGTCCTTGTGCTGCCATCACCATAAGGTCGGCTGTCGAAAGAGTACCTCCAGACTTAAGCAATGCCGAATGCATGGTATAGGTGCAAAAAGTAGTTGGTGATATACCATCAAACTTTTTGATATATAATTATTTATGGATAGTTTGATGAAACGCGTTTC
>CADBMD010000179.1 GCA_902795735.1 uncultured Bacteroidia bacterium | reverse complement strand
GCAGTAGAATGGGCCAGAAACCTTGTCACCTCCGACAAGTACAAGGACCACTATGTCATCTACCTCACTCATTCCTACCTTCAGGAGAAAACCGCTGCCTACACAGACCATGAGGGCTATTGGGTGACCAAGCAGGAAGGCAACCACTCAGGCAAGATGCTCTGGGAGAACCTCATCAGCCAGGTACCGAACATTAGGCTCGTCATCAGCGGACACACAGGGCGTCCTTCTCCCAAGAAGGATATCGAGGAAGACAACGAACTGAGCGTTGCGTACAGGGTCGACAAGAACAAATCAGGCAAGAATGTCCATCAGATGATGTTCAATGTCCAGACTCTCGGCGGTGGCTGGGAAGGAAACGGCGGAGACGGATGGATCCGAATCCTCGAATTCATGCCTGACGGAAAGACCATAAAGGTGCGCACCTACTCTCCCCTCTTCGGAATATCACCTTCCACGAAGCACCTTTCGCACAGGACTGCTCCTTACGATCAGTTCGACATGGTAATCGAATAGGGAAATCACTGCAGGTTTATAACATCATCTGCAATACGCAGGGCAGCTGGCCGGTGAGAGATGAAAATGATCGTCTTCGAACCGGCCAGTTCTTTGTGTATGTTGTCCAGAAGCCTTTCCTCGGTCTCGGTGTCCAAGGCCGATGTAGCCTCATCCAGGATCATTATCCCGCCACGGTGAAGAAGTGCCCGGGCTATGGCGACCCTCTGGCTCTGTCCTTCAGACAGGCCGGTACCGCTCTCGCCACAGACAGTATCAAGGCCATCCTGGAGATCGAACACGAAATCGGCGGCCGCCAGCCTCAAGGCATCTTTGATTTCCTCATCCGTGGCATCCGGATTGGCAAAGTGCATGTTCTCCCTGATGGTTCCGCTCATCAGGCTGTTTCCTTGAGGAACATAGGTGAAATTGCATCTGGTATCCACGTCGGCAAGATGCGACTTGCCATTCTGTGAATACAATGAAACGCTGCCGGAAACTGGCCGAAGAAGACCGAGCATAAGACGAGTGAGAGTACTCTTCCCGACACCGGTAGGTCCTGCAAGCACTGTCAGGGAACCTGGCTTGAAATCGTGAGAAAAGTCCTTGAGGATAAAATGATTGGCAGCATCAGCATAAGAGAAGGAGACATTGCTGACAGCTATTCCAGGAGCATCGGGAAACAAAATGTTCCCATGGAATTTCTCCACCTGGAGGTCTTCCAGTTCCAGAAGCCTTTCCACGGATGTAACCGCCTTGATGAAAGCAGGGATCTGGCGTCCCAGGCCGGCAATCGGCCTCTGTACCTGGCCAACAAGTTGGAGGAAAGCCGTCATCATACCGAATGTAACGGAGCCTGACTTGATGCCATAGACGCCCCAAAGGAAAGCTGCGGCATACCCGCCCATGAAACCCAGGTTCATGAAGCCGCGCGCCACGGCGTTATAGTTCAGGCGGGTTATGGTGTTCTTTGTGATAAGGTTCTGCAGTGATGAAAGCCGCGAAACGATATTCCCGGTACCGAAGAGGGTAAGGACCAGGATCCTGTTCAGCAGATTCTCCTGTATGAGCTGCTGTACCTCGCTGTCTTCAGAGCGGATCAATGCCGTAAGCTGACGGATCTTTCCGAAATACATCTTGGAGCCTATCACAGCCGTGACCATAAGGATGACAAGCACCCAGAGCAATGACGGAGCCATGCTCAGGAGATAGCCGGACGCAGCTAAAAGCTGGACGATGGTGATGATGACCTCAGGGAAACGCTCACAGATAAGCTCGGTGAGAACCCGGATGTCTTCCTCAAGACGGTTGATGGTATCACCCGTCCTGAATGTCTCCTTGCCGTTCCAACGCGAGTTCAGGACATGTGCGAAAAGCCCGAGTCGAAGCTGGTTCCTGGTTTTGATGGAATTGTAGGCACCCCAGTAAGTGGAAGCAAGACCGCAGATGATCTGGAGCAGCATTATGCCGACCATCATGAGGACATACGTTTTCAAAGGCAGGTCGAGGACACCTGTCGCTATGTCGACAAGACGCTTGCAGATCCATACGAATGAAAGGGAGGCCGCGATCCTGACCAGTCCAAGGAGGACGGTCACAGAGTCCCTTCCCAAGACGGGGATGGACATGCGCCAAAGGCCTTTCATGCAAGTCTTGAAATCTTTCATCACCAAGGGACTATTCAGAAACTATCCCGGCTTCGATCCACTTGGCAGCAAGGGTTTCCGCATCCTTGAGGGCACGTTCCGCATCCACCTCGTAAGCGTCGGTGAGCAGGTCGGCAAGATCGGCGACGGTGAACTCCTTTCCCTCTACATGCTGCCAGAGATAGGCCGCTGAAGAATTCAGGGAAACCATCTTGTTGAAATTGATCTGGGATATCCCTTCCCCGATCACGAGAAACTCCTCTCCCAAAGGACGGAGTACGAATCCATCAATTATCTTCATAGAATAACTCTTTTGTAAATAGCCAGGATATATCTTCTGAAAGGAAGCAGCAACCTCCACAAACGGGCTTTTCCGGGAATCACTACCCTGCCGTCACTCTTGTGGATCTCGGTCACAATAGCAATCACATCCGAGGCATCGCAATGTTCCCTTCCACTCACATTCCCATCCCCCATGAGGGTAATCGAAGGCAAGGCGACATCATACACCCTGTGCATGATGTACCGAGCCCCTACCTTGACCAGCAGGATATCCCCCTTCTCGGCAGGACGGTCCAGTTTCTTAAGCAATACACTGTCCTTGCCATTCTGGATGAAAGGGAGCATGCTGAAGCCTTTGGGGGTCATAAGCACTTCCTTTCCCTCCGAAAGGAGGTCTCCTATCATTGCAAAGAACAGGTCGTCTCCGACCACCTTGCCCACCTTTCCGTCAGGAGCCTTGTACATTCTTCAAAACTTCAGATGAACAGACGATTGCAGCAGCAGCATCCGGAAGGCAGTCCAGGATGTAGCAAGGAGTTGACTGCACGATGGAAGAAATCGTCGCAAACAAACCGTCGGCAATGCTCCGGATTGCGCGAAGACCGGACGCGGAAGACGAGATGGAAGCAAAAGACTCGGCAAGGTTCATCCTGTGTATGGCATCATAAGGCGCACGGTTGATCCTGACGAAGGCGCCGACAGGATAGTTCTCATTGATGTAGCAAGGAGTCTTCCCGCTCCAGGGAGAACCATAGACCCTGGCCCCTTCGTCTGTAAAACGTACGATAGGGTTGTCATCGTTCAAAAGATGCGATCCAGGGACATTCTTAAGCCACAAGCTGCTGTGGGTACTTTTTCCTGTGCCGCTGCGGCCAAGGAAAAGGAAGCCCTTCCCATCCTTGACAGTGACGGAAGCATGCATTTCCAGAGTCCCTAGCGGCGCCGTGCGGAAAGCATACATTAGCATCAGCGCATTGTTCACGCAGAACCGTTTGGCCTTCAAGACCTTGAGTCTTCCCATGGAAAAATCTCCCGAAACTTGCAGGAAACCGCAGACGGGGACATCTCCCAATGGAGCCATCTCGAAGAGATAGCCCTCGTCAAGGGAATATATATCTATCCTCTGATCTCCCTCAACAGGAGTAGAAACATACATCTCCTTCTTGCCGGAAACATCGATATCATCGCACAAAGACAGGCTGAAGGCTGCATCTACCCCATTTCCGACACACTCGAAAGGAGCATAGTTGTCGAGATCGTCCCACAACCTGTCCCCTTCTCCCATCTCCAGGGTGAACACGTGGCCAGCCACATCAAAGTACTTCTTTTTTAGCATCTTTTCCATCTATCCTGCAAATATAATAAAAAGTTGTACCTTTACCCTACTGAAATTAAACGCATGAAAGAGTTCATTACCATCCTGATGTTGCTGATGCCCATAGGAGCCTTCATGGCCAGGGCAGACGATCAAACCGCAAGGGAAAACCTCGAAAAGGCATCCCTTTACCTCTCAAAAGACCCCTCCAGGTCAGTATACTTTGCCCGGACAGCATTGGAAGAAGCTACCGCCACAAAGTCCCAGTCTCTGATGGCGGAGGCACAGGCCATGATTGCCAACGCCTACATAACCCTTGGCGACTATGTCTCCAGCTTTGAATATTTCATTGAGGCCGAGAGCAATTGTCCTAAGGAAGAAGAGCACGTCCTAGCTGGGATAATGCTCGGGATCAGCTATTCCTATTCGAAGATAAAGGACTTCGACAATGCCCTGTCCTATCTTGGAAAGGCGGAAGGGTTGTTCAAGTCCCTGAAGGACACAGCCTCGATAGCCAGGTGTGAGAACAACCGGGGCCTTATATGCAATGCCATGCCGGACAACAAGGCCGCAAGGGGGTATTTCAACGAAGCCTTACGCTTGAACAGGGAGTCCGGAAATGATATCGGAGTGGCGCAGAACCTGAACAACATGTCATTCCTGGACGATTCCCCTGACACAATCATCCTCTGGCTCGAAGAAGCCATACGGATCAATGATTCTCTCGGCAGGACCTGGGCCCTGGGAGAGAATTACAACAACCTCGGCCAGCAGTACATCAGGAAGGGAGACTGCAGGAAAGCGCTGGAAGCCTTGTCGACAGCCAGGTCATATGCACTCCTCACGAATGCCAGGGAACTGCTCTTGGACAACCTGAGATACAGGTCCGAAGCCTATGCCAAGTCGGGGGATTATTCCCTGGCCTACGAAGACCTCATATCGTTCCTTGAAAAGACAGAGCACCAGGACATGACCGGAGGCTTGAAGGACATTGAAGTGAGCCTCGTCAAAAAGAACATGGAAAGCATCAGGAATGAAAAGGAAAGGGATGAAAAGGTCTTCGCGATGAGACGGATGGTGGCCTGCCTGATAATCGCCATGCTCGCAGTCATCTGCTCCGTCACGATAGTCATGTACGATCTCCACAGGAAAGCCAGCAGGAAAGAGGTCGAATTCCTGAGAGCCCAGAAAACCATCGACAGCCAGGAAAAGGAACTCATGCTCAAGGAACTGGCTTTCAACAAAAAGGAATTGGACAATTTCGCCCTGTACCTGAAGAGCCGGAACGAGATGATGTCAAGGATCCGCGAAAAGATAAGAGGCATCTACGGGATAGTTCCCGAAAATGCTGCCAGGGAACTCAAGAAACTCAGTTCAAGCATCTCGCAGTTCAACAAGAACAATGACGAAGCCGAAAAGATGATAGACAAGGTGAATTCCTCGTTCATATTGAAGCTGACCGAGCGTCATCCTTCCCTTTCAAACTCTGAGAAGAGGCTGGCTTCGCTCCTGAGAATAGGAATGACTTCAAAGGAAATATCCCTGATCCTGTCGATGGAACCGAAGTCCGTGGACATGGCAAGATATCGCTTGAGGAAGAAGCTTGACCTGCCTCAAAACCTGAATCTGTGCGAGTATCTCGGTAATCTTTAGATGGTAGTGTTTTAAGAAATCTTAACCAGCTGAATATTAATTATTTATTAACTGGAATTGTAGTGATTTTCCTCTAAAAAATGAGTCTCTTGTAGAGAACGTGAAGATATCTTTTTCTTGGTAAGAGTGAGCCGGTGGGATAATTTCGTGGCAAGGCATTGGATGCCGCCACCAATTATTAACACTCAATACATGAAAAAGATTCTTTTCGCAACCTTCTTTGCACTGATCGTCCTTACAGGCCACGCCCAGGAGATCACAAACGTAAAAGGATTGGTCAAGGACGAGACGGGGGCAGGTGCCGCCGGAGTCTATGTCCTTGTAAAGGGAACCAATCAGGGAACCATGACGGACCATGAAGGAAACTATTCCGTAGTTGCCTCACGCGGGGACATCCTCGTGTTTTCCATGATTGGTTACAAGACACAGGAGACCACCGTGGAATCACCTGTGATCAACATCGTCCTCGAAACTGATGCCGAAATGCTGGAGGAAGTGATAGCCATCGGCTATGGAAGCCAGAAGAGGCAGGACATCTCCGGCGCCGTGGCATCAGTAAGTTCAAAACAACTGGAAAAGATCGCCACTGAAGACGCCACGGCAGTCCTGCAGGGAATGGCGCCGGGGCTTTCCGTCAATTTCACTTCCGGAGCTCCCGGATCCGAACCTGTAATGATGGTCAGGGGCGTAACTTCCTGGGGATCCGACAATTCCCCCCTTGTGATCATCGACGGTGTCCCTGGATCCATGTCCTACCTGAATCCGGAAGACATAAAGTCCGTATCTGTCCTGAAAGATGCAGCCACTCAAGCCATCTACGGAGCCAGGGCTGCTGCCGGAGTGATCCTGATACAGACCAAAAGAGGAGACCGGAAGTCCGAGCCGAGGATAACGCTGTCTGCCTACAGCGGCCTGGATGACCTTCCAAAGAGAATGGACATGTGCAATGCCGCCGAATTCATCAAGGTAAGGCAGTGGGCTCTGGAAAACGCCGGGGTATCTCAGGAACGGTGGCCGGCCTACATTGCCGCCTACAAGGCCGATCCCGCCAGGTTCGCCGACACAGACTGGCAGAAAGAGTACTACCGGACTGGACTTTCAAGGAAATTCGATGTCGGCTACGTGGCCGGGAATGACCAGATGAACGTGTCCTTCTCGGGTTACTATTCCGACATTCGAGGAATCGCGGTAGGGACGAAGTCCGATAAATATGGTTTCCGGCTGAATTCGGACGTGAGAAGGGGCAGATGGACAATCGGTGAATCAGTGAACTACGGCCATGAAGACATCGAACCCGTCGAAAGTTCAGGATTCGACACCATGTACCAGGTGACCAACATCGAACCCATCATATTCCTGTACGATGAGAACAACGACGGAGGCTACGGAGGGGCGGTTGCCGGAATGGGCATGTCCGATGCCGGCAATCCGATTGCATTCAACAGATTGATCGAGACCAAGGAGCATTATGACGGGATCTCCGGCTCTGCCTATCTTTCATATGCTCCCATCGAAGGGCTTTCGATCAAGTTCCAGGGAAGCGGGAACCTGAATTTTTCACACACCAAGACTTTCACCCCTACCTACCAGATCGGAGCACTGAAACCTAATCCGGACGCTTCGCTGAGCGAATCCAGAGGCGGCAGCAAACGCTACCTCCTGGAGATCACGGCGAACTATGACAAGACTTTCGGTGGTGTACACAACCTCTCTGCGATGCTGGGTGCTTCTCAGGAAGAGTATACACATTCCGGACTGAGCGGGTACGCCAAGAAGTTCGAGAACAACTTCCTTAGATATCTCGAGCACGGTCAGAAAGATTTCTCCGTAGGCGGTGGCTTCAGCAGGTACGGGCTCCGGTCGGGATTCGGACGTCTCGGGTACAATTTCGACAAGCGTTACATCTTCATGTTCTCGGCCAGGTACGATGGCTCGTCCAGGTTCGCCAACGGGAACAAATGGGGATTCTTCCCTTCCGCCTCAGTCGCCTGGAACATAGCCAACGAGCCTTTCTGGTCTTACCTGGCCGATGATGTTTCGACTTTCAAGCTGAGGCTCAGCTATGGTGCCCTTGGCAACCAGGGGATCGGCAATTATCAGTACATCCCTACCCTTACTTCTGCAACGAATTCATTGAACTATCCCCTCGCCGGCCTGAATGAAATCAGCCTGGGATATGCCGTGACCGACCTGCCGTCCTTGAACATCAAATGGGAATCCACCTACACATCCAACATAGGAATCGACCTTGGATTCATGGAAGGCAAGCTGCAGATGGCAGCCGACGCTTACTTGAAAGAAACCGTGGACATGCTGTCCACAAAGGAGATAAGCAGCACCACAGGATATTCTTCGATGCTTGTGAATGACGGCAGGCTGAAGACGGTAGGCTTCGAATACCAGGCCGAGTATCATGGAAACGCAGGACGTGACTTCGAATATGACCTGGACTTGAACCTCTCCCACTACCATAGCAAACTCATGGCGATGTCCAACCCGGACTACCTCTAT
The DNA here is from genome assembly GCA_902795735.1 of uncultured Bacteroidia bacterium. Classification (GTDB taxonomy): domain Bacteria; phylum Bacteroidota; class Bacteroidia; order Bacteroidales; family UBA932; genus Cryptobacteroides. The sequence goes on along the minus strand of CADBMD010000179.1, from coordinate 7,796 downwards.
GAAAGCGGACCTGCAAGGACATACGTAGGTGCCGAAATCGGCGAATTCTGGGTATTCGAAACAAACGGATTGTTCCGCAGCCAGGCCGAGGTAGACGAGTACAACAAGATGCACGGGCATAAAGATGAATCAGGGGCATGGATCCCTCTCCAGCCGAGCGCAAAGCCAGGCGACATACGGTTCATAGACCAGAACGGAGACGGCCAGCTGGACAACGACGACAAGAAAAAAGTCGGGAGCGGCAACCCTGACCTGATCCTCGGTTTCAATGCTTACCTGAGATACAAAGCCTTCGACCTCAGCGCACAATTCTATGGCAACATGGGAGCAAAGAGATACAACTACACCAAGTTCCAGCTCCAGAGGATGGACCAGGTCTTCAACTATGGTAAGGATGCCCTGGATTCCTGGCGTCCAGAGAATCCGGACACGGACATTCCACGTGCGGTGGTCGGCGATCCAAACGGGAACAACAGGATTTCCGACCGTTTCGTGGAGAACGGAGACTTTCTGACCCTGAACAACCTGCAGATAGGATACAACCTTCCCGCAAGGATCTGCAAGCAGGCCGGAATCAGCCAGGCCAGGATCTACGCAGGAGCCAGGAGGCTCTTTACCCTTACCCGCTACACGGGGTACGATGTCTCGACCGGAGCCTCGAACGGCTCCATGGGCGTGGATTACGGCGGATACCCCCTCTACAGGACTTACACGATCGGAATAAAATTCGGCTTTTGACATAACCACATAACGACATGAAACCAAGGCTAATCATTCTCGCAATAGCAGCCTGCTTCACCGCTGCAGTCTGCTCCTGCTCGGACTTCCTTGAAGAAAAGAGCAATCCCAACTACTTGACACCAGATTCTTTCTGGCACTCCGAGGCGGACATCAACAAAGGCCTGACGGCAGCTTACGCTGCGTTGCAGCCTGCCCGTTACTGGGCGGCGACAGTGGACAGATTCCTTGTCGTGGACAACATGCGGAGCGATGAAGTGGACTACAGGCCGGACGTGGCCGAATGGATCCAGATCGCCACCTTCACCAATGACCTTACCAACTACGTCACCGACTACGAATGGGATAACCTCTATGCAGGAATTAACTACTGCAACCAATGCATATCCAACATCCCGGAAATAGAAGGGCTGGACGGACAGGTACTCAAACGCTCAGTTGCTGAAGCAAGGTTCCTCAGGGCTTATTATTACTTCAGGCTGCTCAGGAATTTCGGAGAGAGGATCCCGCTTTTCACAAAGCAGATGGAAGGCAAGGAAGAAGAGTACTTCCCTCCCCAGTCCGAGCCAGGTGTCATCAAGCAGTTCATAGAAAGTGAACTGACCCAGGTCCAGGAGGACTTGCCGGAAAAATGGGACGCTCCTGATGCCGGAAGGGCGACAAGATATGCCGCCCAAGGGATCCTGGCCCAATACTACATGTTCACCGGCCAGTTGCCTAAGGCTAAAGGGGAACTATGGAAAATCATTTCGTCCGGAAGATTCTCGCTCCTGGACAACTATTTCCATCTTTTCGACGGCCTCCACAAGAACTCCAGGGAATCAATCTTCGAGATTCAGTTCTGCGGCAACAGGGAAGGCGGAAAAAGGGAGCACAACCAGCTCGCAGAACATCTCTCCCCCGGCGACCTTGACGGAGGATACGAAGAAGCCTACCCTTCAAAATGGCTGTTCGAGACCCTGAAGCAGGATCTCACTGAAGAAGGGAGCTATAGTCCCAGGCTCTATTCAACCATCCTTTTCAACGATCCGGGAACCAGGTACTTCCTCCTTCCGGAAGGTGCCGAGTGGACTGACTATCTTCCTGAAGACGCCATCTACTGGCACAAATTCGACACCTGGGATCCTTCACTGAGCTCCGAATGGTACTACAGCGCTTTCAACATCCCGATCGTAAGATACGCCGACATACTCCTCCTTTATGCGGAATGCCTTAATGACGAGGGCAAGACCGACGAAGCTATAAGCTACATAAACCAAGTCAGGGCAAGAGCCCATGTCGTACCTCTTGAAACCGGCAAGAGCAAGGAAGAGGTTCTCAAACATCTTCAAGATGTGGAGAGGCCATGCGAACTATCCTTCGAAGGGACACGGTGGTACGACCTTATCCGCTGGGGCATAGTCGAAGAAAGCCTGAGGAATCACGGAAAGCCCCAGATGGAGAACTTCATCCAATCCAAGCACACATTGTTCCCTATCCCTCATAGGGAATTCCTTCTGAACCCGGATTGGGTACAGAATCCAAATTTTGCAAAGTGATCGCCATGCTACTTGATTTTCTGGTCCCTGTCCTGCTGGCTCTGACGCCGGCAGGATCGGGGTATCCGGACAGAGACTGGGAAAACTTCAATATCCTCCAGAGAGGCCGTCTCCCCGCACATGCGACTTTCGACTCCCCGACCAGGGAGTCCAGGAGCCTGAACGGAACCTGGAGATTCAAATACTCCCCTTATCCGGATGAGAGCGACACCTGGTACCTGGACGAGGACATCACTGATGAAACCTGGGGCGGCATAGAAGTTCCAGGCAATTGGGAATTACAAGGGTACGGTCATCCGTTCTACATAGACTGTGGCTACGGATTCAGCCTTCCTGGCAGACCTTTCAAAAAGAATCCTCCCGAGATACCGGCATGGAACTGTCCGACCGGCTGCTACAGGAGGACTTTCGAGATTCCGGCGGAATGGAAGGGAAAACAAGTCATCCTCCGGTTCGGATCCGTCGCTTCCGCCTTCCATGTCTGGGTGAACGGGCATTTCACCGGCTACTCTCAAGATTCCAAGATGGATGCGGAATTTGACATAACGGATGCAGTAAGATTCGGCAGCGACAACATCCTTTCCGTCCGGGTGTACAAGTTTTCTGACGGCTATTACCTTGAAGACCAGGACAAATGGCGATTGGGAGGGATCCAGAGGGATGTCAGCATCATTGCCAGGCCCTTCAGGCATATAGAAGACTTCGAAACTGTCACTGACCTGGACAAGGACTACCGTGATGCCACACTTGACATCGTCGTAAGGCTGGGAGGAGGAAACGATGGGACAAGCAGGGTAAGGATGCTTCTGACCGACACCGAAGGAAACAGAGTGGCATCATCAGATGCCAAGTCACTGAATGATACCCTGCACTTCAGGGAAAACGTCACACGGCCGGAGCTATGGAGCGCGGAAAAACCGAGACTCTATAACCTCTTCCTAGACCTGATTGAAAACGGTGTCCTCGTCGACAGGGTCACAAGCAAGATCGGTTTCCGCAAAGTGGAGATAGCTGCCGGGAACCTCCTGGTCAACGGGGAGCCGGTTTACATCAAGGGAGTCAACCGGCATGAGCACGATCCCTACAAAGGGCAGTGCGTGGACGAATCTTCCATGCTGGCCGACATCCGCATGATGAAGGAGAACAACATAAATGCTGTCAGGACTTCACACTATCCCAACGACCCTCGATGGTATGGACTCTGCGATGAATACGGACTTTATGTCTTCGACGAAGCGAACATAGAAAGCCATGGAATGGGGTATGACCCGGACTCCTCTCTCGCCAATCGTCCGGAATGGCTTCCCGCCTTCCTCGACAGGACGGAAAGGATGTTCGAAAGGGACAAGAACCACCCATGCGTCATAGTCTGGTCGCTGGGTAATGAGAGCGGGAGCGGATGCAACTTTGAAGAAACTTACCGCTGGCTTCATGCTCACGACAGGTCCTGCAGGCCGGTACAATCCGAAGATGCCGGCACTGACTGGTACACCGACATCTATTGTCCCATGTACAAAAGGCTGGACGTCCTCTTCAAATATGCCAACTCAATGCCCTCCAGGCCTCTGATACTCTGCGAGTATGAACATTCAATGGGAAACAGCTGCGGAAATCTGTCAGAGTACTGGGAACTGATTGAACGGTATCCTCCCCTTCAAGGAGGCTTCATCTGGGACTGGGTCGACCAGGGGATAGCCGCCAGGACGCAAGACGGAAAGTTCTACTGGGCCTTTGGAGGGGACCTTGCCCCTGCGGGAATGCCAAGCGACGGAAACTTCTGCATGAACGGTCTCGTCACTGCAGACAGGAAACCGAAACCGCAGCTGCATGAAGTCAAGCAGGTCTACCAGAGCATCAAGATGAAACTTGAAGACTGTCACGAAGGGCTGGTCTCTCTCAAGAACTGCTATTCCTTCACCGACTTGTCAGACTTCTCATTCGAATGGAGGATCGAAGCTGAAGGCAAGGCGGTAGCGTCTGGAATGTTGGAGGATGTCAGCCTGCCGCCTGGAAGAGAAGGAATATTCAAGGCCGGCTTTCCAGACTTGAAGCCTGAACCTGGCAAGGAATATTTCATCCTCATACAAGCCAGGTTGAAAGAGGATGCCGGATTGCTCGGGAAAGGGAACATCATTGCAAGAGGTCAGTTTGCCATGCCATCCCTTGAAATCCAGGGACGGGCTTCAAGTACGCGTCCATGCAGGAGGGCGGAGTCGGACAGTTCCGTCACTTTCAGATGCAAAGACGGCATCGAAGTAACTTTCAGCCTAAAAGATGGGGCCCTGACCTCCTACATGATAGATGGAAAGGAACTCATGAAGAGTCCGGTCCGTCTCAATTTCTGGCGTCCTCCTACTGACAATGACCTCGGCAGCGACCTTGCCGTGAAATGCCTTCCGTGGATGAATGCCGGAAGGGATGCCTTACTTACGGAATGCAATGTGTCAGACTCTGGGATTATCTCCAGATACAGGCTTCCGGAGCGTCTCGGACAGTCAGAGGTAAGCGTGGAATACAAAGTCTCGGGAGACGGATCGGTTGCAATCACGGAACGATTCTTCCCGTCCTCCGCGGCCTTGCCTTGTCTGCCGAGATTCGGAATGACCCTTACCCTTCAAGGCTCCATGGACAACGTACGATGGTTCGGGCGCGGCCCCCATCCCAGCTATGACGACCGGAAGGAAAGTGCTTTCGTAGGCTTGTACTCCGGCAAAGTCCACGAGCAGTATTTTCCCTATGACAGGCCGCAGGAGAACGGGAACAAAACCGACGTAAGGTGGATGGAGGTGTTTTCTGAAGGAAGTGGATTGAGAGTGTCCGGCAACCCCACATTCCGCACCAGCGTTTATGATTTTCCGAATGAAGACTTGTCTGAAGCGGATACATCGAAACACCAGCGTCACATGAGCGACATCGAAGGGAAGGACATGGTCACCTGGAACATCGATCTCAGGCAGATGGGCGTGGGAGGAGATGACACCTGGGGTGCATATCCCCATCCCCAGTACCTGATTCCAGCAAAGCGTATGGGATTCACATTCAAGATAGAACCATTAAAGAATACCAGAAATGAATAGATTCGGGATATTTTTGGCCGCTTGTGGATTATTATTCACAGGAACCGGGTGCGTGCATTCCCAGACCGGCAGCCTGCCGGAAACGGAAGAGCCCTCCGATCCCTTTAAAGATGTCGCATATGCTGACATCATCGATGCCAGGTACACTCCCTGCAATGAGAGCAGATGCATGACTTGGTTCACGGACATGGGGTCCTGGTACGGTTTCACCCTTCCGATGAAATCAGACATCAGACATGGTTTCTGCGGTCCTTTCGACCTGGCCCCGGAGAGAAGGACGTGGATTTCCGATGCACTTGTAGATGTCGATCTGGAATCGGTCAGCCGAGACGAATGTCACGGATTCGCCACCACTTATCTGCCCGGGGAATTAAGGATGTTCTACGACACTCCCCTGGGACCGGTAAGGGAAAAGCTTTTCTTTTCCAGCTGTGACGAAGCCATATTGAAAGTCAATGCCCCTGAAGGATCCACGGCCCGGTTCCATGGGAGACTAACGGTTGAAGGCGGGATTGACTGCAAGGACAACCGGGTCCGGTTCAAGACCACAGGGCGAAAGGACATAACCCTGGTTTTCCCGGAAGGAGTCACCGCAGAGAAGGAAGGAGTCGACGCCTACTCGGTCAAGGTTCCTTTCTCGACCGGACCGGTCTTCGTAAGAATGTGCTTCGGAGCCGAAGGTCGGAAGGATTATTATCCGGAGATCCTGGAAGAATCCGCTTCCGGAAGATGGCAGGGATACCTCGGAAGCGTCATAAGGCAGGACACAAGCGAAGAATTCAGGAGAATAGCTGCAAAGGCCGTGGTAACCCTCGTCTCCAATTGGAAAAGCCGCAAGGGGGACCTCAAGCATGACGGGATAGTGCCCAGCCAGTCTGTAAGCTACTTCATGGGATTCTGGGGATGGGATTCCTGGAAGCATGCGGCTGCCGTAGCATCCTTTGCACCCGGACTGGCCAAAGACCAGGTCAGGGCGATGTTCGACTACCAGACTCCCGAGGGCATGATAACAGACTGTGTGTACAAGGATTCGGAAGAAAACAACTTGAGGAACAGCAAACCGCCTCTGGCGGCATGGGCCGTCTCGAAGATATTCGAAAAGACCGCAGACAAGGATTTCGTCATTGAGATGTTGCCAGGACTTGCCAGATACCACGCATGGTGGTACAGATTCAGGGACGCCGACATGAACGGGATCTGTGAATATGGTTCCTGCGACGGAACCCGCGAAGCTGCGGCATGGGAAAGCGGGATGGACAACGCCATAAGGTTCGACCGCACTTCCATGGTCAGGAATGGGAGGAATGATTCTGCATGGAGCATGGACCAGGAGTCGGTGGACCTGAATGCATTCCTGGTATATGACAGAAAGTGTCTGGACGAGTTGGCAGACAAGGTTGGTTGTGTAATGGTTCATGATTTGCCTGCCAACTCGGAGGACACCGACCCAAGCGGAGTCAGCGAATGGTTCTACGACAGAAGCGACCGGTTCTTCCATGACCGTAAGCTTGGATCAGGGGATTTCATCAGGACCTCCGGTACGGAGGCAGCCATCCCGCTGTGGACCGGTATCGCTTCCGACGAACAGGCAGAAGCAGTGCGGGAAAGGTTTGGAGACAAGAAGAAATTCGCAACTTACATTCCCTTTCCAACCTCTGCGGCTGATGATCCGGCCTTCAACCCTGAAGCTTACTGGCGAGGGCCCGTCTGGCTGGACCAGGCATATTTCTGCATCTCAGGCCTCAGGCGCTATGGCTACATTGAAATGGCAGACGAATTCACCAGGAAACTTTTCGACAACCTGCCGGGCCTCTCAGGAAGCAGTCCGGTCTATGAGAATTACAATTCCCTGACCGGATCGCCATTGGAAGCGCCTAACTTCAGCTGGAGCGCGGCTGCAATCCTGTTGCTTTATGAGGAATACGGTAAAAATTTTTAAAATAGATGCCGTTGTTGTAAATTTGTAGTAAACAAACAACAACGGCATCACCCCATGTCTGAAGAACTGAACCTTGTCAAGGACCTGGCGGTCATTCTCATCTCCGCAGGTATCTTTACAATCATATCCAAGGCCCTGAAACAGCCATTGATCCTCGGTTACATAATCGCGGGATTCCTGATAGGGCCCAACATTGACTTCTTTCCCGGCATCTCAAGCCAGGAAACCGTGCATCAATGGTCGGAAATAGGAATCATATTCCTCATGTTCGGACTTGGCCTTGAGTTCAGTTTCAAGAAACTGATGAAGGTAGGTTCCAGCGCAATAGTCACAGCCCTCCTGAAATTCGTGGGCGTGTTCATAATCGGCTTCGTCACCGCACAGGCCCTGAACTGGAGCATGATGGAAAGCATCTTCCTCGGAGGATTGTTGTCGATGTCCTCTACCATGGTGGTAATCAAGTCCTTTGAGGACATGGGGCTGAAAGACAAATCGTATGCGGGG
>CADBMD010000178.1 GCA_902795735.1 uncultured Bacteroidia bacterium | reverse complement strand
TGGGAAATGCCCCGGGATAGTATTTATTGATAATTTGGATCCAAAGGGCAGGCTGACTGCTGAAAGCACTTCCATGAGGGTCATTTAGGAATATGTTGAGAGAAGAGATAGTATTCGGACCGATCCATTCCAGAAGGTTGGGTTCATCCCTGGGGATAAACCTTCTTCCGGAAAAGGGAAAGTTATGCAATTTCGACTGCATCTACTGTGAATGCGGATGGAACAAAGACGGCCGTGAAGACCATGTGCTGCCTTCTGCTGCCAAACTTGAAAAAGCACTTCGCTCCAAGCTCTTGGAATGTTCGAAGGCCGGGGTCAAGATAGATTCCATCACCTTTTCAGGCGACGGCGAACCTACGATCAACCCGGATTTCCCTGAAATAATCGACATAACCTTGAGATTACGGGATGAATATTACCCTGAAGCCAAAGTTTCAGTGCTGTCAAATGCCACTCGCATATCTGACCGCAGGGTGTTCGATGCCTTGCGGAAAGTCGACAATCCCATCCTGAAGCTTGATGCTCCTACCGATGAACTGGTGGCCAGGATCAACCAGCCACAAGGAGAGTATCATGTAGCAGACATTGTTCAGGCCATGATGGAATTCAAAGGAGATTTCGTACTCCAGACCATGTTCCTCAGGAGTGCTGACTTTGATTCCTCGTCGCCGGGACAGATTGATGCCTGGATGGACATCGTGCGGAAGGTCAAGCCCAGGGAAATCATGGTGTACACTCTGGACAGGGAAGCACCCGCTTCCGGATTGGAGAAATTTACCGTCGAAGAGATGGATGCCTTGATACGTCCTTTGAGGGATGAAGGTTTCAAGGTTCAAGTAAGAGGATAAGATATAATAATAAATAGACAATAGAATGGAATCATTGTTAGAAAAGTACGGTTACACTCCAGACAAGGAGCGTATTTCCAAGAGACTCGATGCAATTGCCGCCAACATCGACAACGTGACGAATCCCGAAGTCCTTGCAAGTTGCATGGGCCTGATGGACCTCACTACCCTGAAGGCGGAAGACACACCAGCTTCTGTCACTAAACTTGTAGGTAAAGTCAATTCCTTCATTAATGACTATCCAGCCTATCCTCTCCCTGCATCTGTCTGCGTTTTTCCCAATTTCGCGGCTCTCGTGAAGGGATCCCTCGACAGCAAGGACGTCCATGTTACCGCTGTCTCAGGTGCTTTTCCGACATCCCAGAGTTTCCTGGAGGTCAAGGTGAAGGAATGCGAGATGGCAGTCGAGGCAGGCGCCGATGAAATCGACATTGTGCTTGCGCTCAATTCATTCCTCTCCGGTGATGAGGAATCTGCAAGGAACGAGATACGCGCCATGAAGGAAGTGGTCAGTGCTGCTGCAGCCAAGCTTGGCCGTACGGTCGTTTTCAAGGTCATACTGGAGACCGGCCTTCTGGTCACTCCTGAAAACATTGCCAAGGCTTCTTTCCTTGCCATGGAAGAAGGCGCTGATTTCATAAAGACATCAACTGGTAAGGTCAGCGTCAATGCCACCCCCATGGCGGCCTACGTCATGTGTGAATGTATTAAGGCATTCCATGCGAAGACGGGCCGCAAGGTCGGATTCAAGGCTGCCGGAGGAATATCCACAGCCAAGGATGCGATCTGCTACCATTCGATCGTGAAGACCGTCCTTGGAGATGAGTGGCTGACAAAGGATCTTTTCCGTTTCGGTGTAAGCCGTCTTGCAAATGCCTTGATGTCGGCCATCGAGCAGAAGACAGTGGTTTACTTCTAAGAATCCGTTTTTCTTCTTTTGTGGCGGGCCTGTTTTTCCTGAACAGGCCCGTTTTTGCGTTCTGTTGCTTTTTTTTGACTTAGCCGTTGGACATTTCATTCAACGGATAAGTACCTCTATCTTTGCTCCTGAAACTAAACTTAGATGTCATGAAATGGCTTTTCAAACTGATGCTGCCGGCACTGGTGCTGGTGTCCTGCAGCGAAGAGGCCGCTTCTCCGGTGGAGTTCGGCCCTTCCAGCACAACGGGAGAGGAGGAGGTTGTCACCCATGGAATGATCCGTCTGGGATCGAAGCTTCCGAATCCTTACTCATTGCCCAATGTCTGCAAGGCATTGGAAACTCTCTATCCGACGAGGTCTGCGACCGGTCTCGACCCTACGGACCTATATGTCCGGTTCCTTCCGAAGGATGAAGGCCAGTTTGCTCTCCTCTCCGAATCTGGGATAGAACTGTTTGACCATCCTCTGGATTATTCCCTGTCCGTAGATGGTGATTATTACCATGACCCATCTGTCCCTGATGACGAGATCACATGGCAGTATGCAGTCGTCCCCGCCGGTTTCTCTTTCCCTTCAGGCATTGTCCACGAGGTTCTGGATGAATGTTTCATTCCTCGAGAGGAAACTCGTGCCGGAGGCTTTGAGGATGTAGATTGGGAAACTGTCGAGAGGAAGGCTTTTGAAATCACAGGTAATGGGGCTATGCTCTCTGAACAGACCAGAGGCAGGGTCAAACCATCTGGAAGGATAACCATCAAGGATGAGAAACTGGGCAAAGCAGTTGGAGTCTCTGGAGTCAAGATGGTCGCCAATGTGTTCGTAAGGGTCTCGACTACCCACACGGATGCAGCAGGGAACTATTCCTTCTCTTCGAAGTTCTCGGCCAGGCCGCATTACAGGATCTGTTTCCAGAATTCGGCCGGCTTCTCAATCGGTCTCAACCTTGTCCTGGTGCAGGCCTCTGTCTCTACTTTGGGGAAGGATGACCCGGAAGGAATAAGCGTGACGGTTGACAAGAATTCCGACAATACCTTGTTCCGCAGATGCGTCGTCAACAATGCCGCCTTTGACTTCATCAACAGCTGCAGCGCGAATGGAATGTCAGCGCCTCCCAGGAATCTCAGGCTCTGGATCATGAACATCGTCCGCCCATCCTGTACGGTGATGCTTCATCATGGAGCGCTCCTTGATTCCAAGCTGGTAAGCAACTATCTTGGTGTTTACAAGGTACTGGTCAGGATCTTTGCTCCGGACATCGTCATCGGATCCAAAGGGAAGAACGGCGACTATTTTGAGTTATATTCGTCCACGCTCCATGAAATGGCTCACGCCAGCCATTATTCAAAGGTAGGTTCATCGTATTGGAACAAGTTCGCCACTTATGTGCTGTCATCTTATCTGGCGACAGGCTCGTGTTATGGTTCAGGCAATGGGGAGAATGCGGGCTATTGTGCTGTCGGTGAGATGTGGGCCTACTATGTCGAGGGCATGCTTGATAAAGGAAGGTACGGAGTGAATCCTGGACATGGGAGCGGGTTGTGGTTCCATCCCGAAATCTTATGGACACTTGAGGAGGGAGGTGTTCCGCGCAGGGACATCTGTTCTGCATTCAGGTCTGGAGTCACGGACGTGGATGCGCTCAAAGCCGAACTGGTTTCAGTCTGTCCTTCTAAGAAAACCCTGATCAACCAGACTTTTTCGAAGTATTTGAGATAAAGAATTCCCGCGCTTGAAATAATTTGCAATTTCATCAACAATTAGTATCTTTGCATTCCAATTCAAGCGCGGGTGGCGAAATGGTAGACGCGCTAGTTTCAGGAGCTAGTGTCAATTGCGACGTGTGAGTTCGACTCTCATCCCGCG
>CADBMD010000177.1 GCA_902795735.1 uncultured Bacteroidia bacterium | reverse complement strand
TTCTTCATGGCCACCAGCTGCCATTTCCCGAACCTGGCGAAAATCTCATAGACATCGTACTTTGCTCCGTCAATGCGGGATGCAACGAACTCTCCGCTCCGGCAGGACACCTCCCATTCGGAAGAGTCACTGCCATAGATAACCGCTATCTTGCTGTACTTGCCCATATTCAGAAATCATTCAAAATAATAGTCTTCAATCTGTGTCTGTTCTTGGGAGACATCATTGTCAGCTCCAGTGCAGCCAAGGCCTTCCACGCCACCTGCCGGGACTGCGAACTTGTCCGTCTCACGCACTCCGAGGGTTCCGTCCGCAATCACCTTGTTCATGAATATTCCCCATGTCGGGAGGGACATGTTCGCACCCTGTCCGAGGGAGCCGGACTGGAAATGTACCTGCCTGTCTTCAGCACCAGTCCAGACACCGGCCACAAGGGTAGGAGTGTAGCCTATGAACCAGCCGTCAGAGTTGTCGTTGGTGGTTCCGGTCTTGCCGGCGATCTCTCCCATCAGATGATAGCGGTAGCGAAGCCTGCTGGCCGTTCCGCCCTGTACTACGCCCTGCATGAGATTGACCATCAGGTAGGCGGTGCCTTCTCCGATAGCTTCGCGCTTGCGGGTGGTGAATTCGCTTATGACGTTACCCTGGCTGTCTTCGATCCTGGTGACATACAGGGGAGAGACATAGACGCCTTTCGAAGGGAAGGTGTTGTAGGCAGCGACCATCTCCCACAGGGATATGTCGGCAGGTCCGACGCAAAGGGCCGGAACTTCGTCGATGTGGCTCTGGATGCCCATCCTCCGCATCATGTCGGCCATGGCTTCGGGACCGAACTGCTTCATCAGGTAGGCGGAAATGTTGTTCGAACTGTTGGTCAGGCCCCATTTGAGAGTGACCGTCTTTCCTATCCATTTTTCAGCATCGGTACTCCTCGGAGTCCAGGTGTCTCCTCCGGGAACCACGAAGGTCTGGGGAAGGTCGACCACCTTGTCGCACGGAGTCATTCCCTCCTGCATTGCGAGAGTGTAGAGGAACGGCTTGATGGTGGAGCCGACCTGACGCTTGCCCTGGCGGACATTGTCATACTTGAAATACCTGTAGTTAGGACCGCCGACGTAGGCTTTGACATGGCCCGTACCAGGTTCCATGGCTACGAAAGCCGTCCTGAGGATAGCTTTGTAGTAGCGGATGGAATCATCGGGAGTCATGGTGGTGTCGATGTAGCCCTTCTTGTTGTAGGCGAACACGCGCATCTTCACCGGCTGGGTGAAGGTCTTCTGGATCTGGGCATCGGTCATGCCTTTCTTCTTGAGGATACGCCAGCGGTCGCTCCAGTGACGGGCCTGGCTCATCAGGCGGTTCCTGGTGGCCTCGTCGATGTCGTTCGAGAAAGGTGCGTTGGTCTTGTGGCGCAGATCCTTGAAGAAGTCTGACTGAAGGGACTTGATGCGTTCGGCAACAGCCTCTTCGGCATATTTCTGCATCTTGTAGTTGATGGTGGTGTAGATCCGGAGGCCATCTTTGTCCAGGTCGTACTTGGAACCGTCCGTCTTCCGGTTTTTCTCAATCCATCCGTAGAGCTGGTCGTCGGCCCATGCAAGGGAGTCTGCAGTGTAGTCTTCGCGGATGCGGTAGTCCGAGCGGTGTGGCTTGGTGGCCGTCATCACGCGGCGGATCATATCCCTGAAATACGGAGCCCTTCCGGCATTATGATCCTGTACCTCATAGTCAAGGGTGATGGGAATCTCCCTGATCGAGTCTCTCTGGTGCTTGTCGATGTAGCCGGCCTTTTCCATCTGTCCGATGACGAAGTTCCTTCTGGAAAGGGCTTTGTCAGGATTGATGGCCGGGTTGTACCTCGTGGGTTTGTTGACCATTCCGATCAGCATGGCGCTCTCTTCCACGGTGAGTTCCGACGGCAGCTTCCCGAAGAATGTCTCGGCTGCGGAACGCACACCGTAGGCGCTGCTCCCGAAGAAGATGGAATTGAGGTACATGGTCATGATCTCGTCCTTCGTGTAGTCCCTTTCCAGCTTTACGGCCGTAATCCACTCTTTCAATTTGATCCACACCATCTTCATGTGGTAGATTCCCGGGACCTTGCGGCCGACATTCATTCGGGGATACAGTGTCTTGGCCAGCTGCTGGGTGATGGTACTTCCGCCTCCCTGGTTGGAGCGTCTCATCAGGATGGTCTTGAACAGGACCCTGCCCAGGCCCTTGAAATCAATCCCAGAATGCTTGTAAAAGCGGGCGTCTTCAGTAGCGACCGCAGCATGGACTATGTTGGGGGAGAGTTCCTCGTAAGTGACGAATGTCCTGTTCTCGATGTGGAAAGTGGTCAGGACTTCGCCTCCTTCCGCTATGACTTGCGTTGCAAGCTTGCTGTCGGGATTCTCCAACTCCTTGAAAGAAGGGATGTCTGCAAATACCCAGACCAGCAAGATCATGAACAAAAGGAACAGTACCGGAAACGTAATCAGGATCCAGAACCACTTGGTAATTATCTTTCTTGTCTCTTGAGTCATATTAAAGACAAAATTAAAACAAAATTTGGAAAATTACCCGGTTTGTGGTTTACTTTGCAGTCTGAAACCAATACATTCTATGAACAACTTGCAAAACTTTAGATTATGGCAGACAATCTAGTTATAGTCGAGTCTCCGGCAAAAGCCAAGACCATCCAGAAATTCCTTGGGAAAGACTACGAAGTGAAGTCCAGTTTCGGACACATCCGGGACCTGCAGGACAACAAGCTCAGCGTGGATGTGGAAAAGAACTTCACTCCTGAATATGTCATACCTTCCGACAAGAAAAAGGTCGTGACGGATCTCAAGAAAGCAGCGGGGAAGGCAACGACTGTCTGGCTCGCATCCGATGAGGACCGTGAAGGGGAGGCTATTTCCTGGCACCTTTTCGAGACTCTCGGCCTCAAGAAAGAGAGCACTCGGAGGATCGTGTTCCACGAGATCACCAAGGATGCCATCCTTGGCGCCGTCAAGAACCCGAGGGACATCGACATGAACCTCGTGAATGCCCAGCAGGCCAGAAGGGTGCTGGACCGTCTTGTCGGTTTCGAGCTCTCACCCGTCCTTTGGAGGAAGATCCAGCCCAAGCTCAGTGCCGGACGTGTACAGTCCGTCGCACTCAGGCTCGTGGTAGACAGGGAAAGGGAAATAATGGCTTTCAAAGGCGAGCCTTACTATAAGGTGGAAGGAGTCTTCCGTCCTGAAGGCATGCCAGCCTCGACCAAGGTCAAGGCCACCCTGGAGACAAGGTTCAATTCCATCGAAGATGCTCGCAGGTTCCGCGAAGACAGCAGCGACGCTAAGTTCAGGATCTCCAGCATAGAAAAGAAAGAATCCGTCCGGTTCCCTTCCGCTCCTTTCACGACCTCAACCCTCCAGCAAGAAGCGGCAAGGAAACTCCATTTCCCGGTAGGTACTACAATGAGGGTCGCCCAGACCCTTTACGAAAGGGGACTCATAACCTACATGAGAACCGATTCCACCAACCTCTCTACGCTTGCCCTCGGCACATCGAAGAAATTCATCATCGACAACTTCGGTGAGGAATATTCAAAGACACGGCAGTTCAAGACCCACAGCCGCGGTGCGCAGGAAGCTCATGAGGCGATACGTCCGACCTACATCGACAACACCGACATTGAAGGAACGGCTCAGGAAAAGAAACTCTACAACCTGATATGGAAGAGGACGGTAGCGTCCCAGATGGCTGACGCCAAGGTGCTCCTGACGACCATGAAGATCTCCTCTGACAAGAGGGACGAGCGTTTCAGCGTCCAGGCCACCCAGATCCTCTTCGATGGATTCCTGAAACTCTACATGGAGGGAACCGACGACCAGGATCCTTCAGAAGACGGAATCATCCTTCCGGATTTGAAAGAAGGTTCTGTCATGGAACGCAAGAGTATTACTGCTGAATGCAAGTACACAGCCGCTCCTCCGAGATATTCAGAGGCAACGCTTGTGAAGAAACTCGAAGAGCTCGGAATAGGCAGGCCTTCCACATATGCCACCATCATCAGCACCCTTACTTCCGGCAGAGGATATATCGTCAAGGGAGACAAGGAAGGCACCAGGATCCAAGTGACCGACCTTACGTTGAAGGATTCAACGGTTGCCGAATCTTCCAGGATGGAGACCGTCGGGGCAGAAAGAGGGAAACTCCTTCCCCAGGAAATCGGAATGATCGTGACCGATTATCTCGAGAAGAATTTCACCGACATCATGGATTATGATTTCACGGCCAATGTCGAGAAGGACTTCGACAAGATAGCTGATGGGGAGATTGTCTGGAACAATGTGATAGGCGGTTTCTACAAACCTTTCCACAAAAAGGTGGATGAAGTCCTCCATGACGGGAACTTCAGCCACGTTTCACGGGAGCTGGGGACCGACAATGAGGGGAACCTCCTGGTGGCCAAGTTCGGCAAGTTCGGACCATTCATCCAGAAAGGCGAAGGAGAGAACGCCCAGTACGCTTCCCTGGGCAGAGGCCAGCTGATAGAAAGCATTACCCTGACCGAGGCTTTGAAGCTTTTTGAGCTGCCGAGGCTGGTCGGGCAGCTGGACGGAACGGACATAGTGGCGATGAAGGGACGTTTCGGACCTTACATAAAATTCGGAGACAAGAATTTTTCACTTCCCAAGGGCAAGGATCCTCTGAAGGTAACGCTTGAAGAATGCAAGGCTGTTATCGAGAAAGGCCTTGCGAAAAAAGAAGAGAACCCTGTCATCGTCGAGTTCAAAGCTGCTGACATCCAAGTGATAAACGGCAGATATGGTCCCTACATCAAACATGCAGGATCGAACTACAAGATTCCTAGGGGTACTGATGCCGCGACCCTTACCGAAGAGGCATGCCAGGCTATCATTGACAATTCAAAACCAACCGAAAAAAGCCGCAGGCGGTTCAAGAAATCTTGATTTTTAAATTTATTTAATTAAATTTGCCACTATTAAAGTTATAAACTGAAAGTAATGGCAACTTACCACATTGATCAGATTGATCAGAAAATCTTGTCTTTCTTGGTGAACAATGCCCGCATGCCCTTCCTTGAAATTGCACGCGAGTGTGGTGTTTCAGGTGCTGCTATCCATCAGAGAGTCAAAAGGTTGGAATCTAATGGCGTGATTACGGGATCACGTCTGTTGGTCAAACCCCAGGCCCTGGGGCTCAATGTTTGTGCCTTTATCAGCGTCACGCTTTCAGAAGCTAACAAGTATCCTGAGGTGGTTGCGAATCTAAAGAAGATCTCCGAAATCGTCGAGTGTCATTTCGTAACCGGGAACGCTGCCCTTCTGGTAAAGGTTTATTGCTTTGACAACGACCATCTTATGGAGATCCTTCTGAACACCATGCAGAACATCCCCTACATCCAGTCGACTGAAACGATGATATCCCTCGACCAGGCCATAGAGCGCCAGGTGTGGGTAAAGGACTACAAGCACACAAGCTACCAGACTTCTACCGTGAAGAAGAAATGATCAAGCGCGCAAGCGCAAGGTCTTCCGGCGAGGTCAACTTGAAATTGTACCGCTCTCCTTCGCAGAAAGAGAGCGGTATGTTTGCTCTGCGGGCGACTGAAGCATCGTCTGTGAAGGAAGTGTCATAGGCTTGTGAATATGCCTCCTTGATGTCGTCGGAGCGGAACATCTGTGGAGTCTGGGCCCCATAGATCCGGCTCCTGTCTATTTCTTCCCCCGAATCTTTCAAAACGATCTCACCCTTGGGATCCAGGGACTTGTCCAGGACTTTCAAGGTGTCAACCGAAGGAACGACGGGTATCAAGGCCCGGGTCCCGTTTTCCATGGTCGAGAACATGCGTGCGACCATGGCTTTTGAAATAAGCGGCCGTACTCCGTCATGGATCGCCACGATGGCGCCTTTCGGGACCTTTTCCAGGGCGTTCCTTACGGAATGAAAGCGTGTTATCCCTCCTGGGACCAAGGTCTGTGGGTGATTGAAATCGTTGGCGAGGCAGTACTCTTTCCAGAAGGCCAGATGCTCCTTCGGGAGTACGGTGATCACTTTGAGGTCCGGTACAGCAAAGACAAAGGTCTCGATGGTTCTCCTGAGCACAGGGATCCCTCCCAGGTCCAGGAACTGCTTTGGTGTCCTGGAGCCCATCCGGAGCCCGCTTCCAGCGGCCATTACGATTAATATTTTCTTCGACGCTTTCATATTTTTACTTACAAATATAAGTTTTTTTGTATATTTACGAGTTGTAGAAAGATTTTAGAGATTTAGAGATAGAGATTATGGCATTTTCATTTCTTACGCAAGAGATAGCAATGGATCTCGGGACTGCCAACACCGTCATCTTCCGCAATGATGAAAAGGTACTGGACGAGCCGAGTATCGTAGCAATAGACAACAACACCCAGAAATGCATCGCAATCGGCCAGCAGGCCAAGCTGATGCATGAGCACACCAACCCTGGCATCAAGACCATCCGTCCTCTCCGCAATGGAGTCATCGCTGACTTCAATGCCGCTGAGATGATGATCAAGGGTTTTATCAAGCAAGTCAACAACAAGAAAAAGTCCCTCTTCTCTCCCAACCTGAAGATTGTGGTCGGAATCCCTTCCGGAAGTACCCAGGTTGAGATCAGGGCCGTCCGTGACTCCTGCGAACATGCAGGCGGAAGGGATGTCTACCTCATCTATGAGCCGATGGCTGCAGCATTGGGAATAGGCCTTGACGTGGAAGCCCCCAAGGGCAACATGGTCGTGGACATCAGAGGAGGAACCGCCGAGATCGCCGTCATTTCCCTTGGCGGTATCGTTGAGCAAGAGAGCATCCAGACCGCCGGCGATGTGTTCAACACCGACATCCAGTACTACATGCGCCAGCAGCATAACATCAAGATCGGAGAGACGACTGCCGAAAAGATAAAATTCGCTGTCGGAGCCGTGATTCCGGACCTTGATGAGGAGCCTGAACCCTTCGTGGTGAACGGACCGAACCTCATGACTGCCCACCCGGTCGAAGCTACGGTGACTTACCAGGAGATAGCCCACTGCCTTGACAAATCCGTCGCAAAACTGGAGGCTTCAATCCTTCACGTACTTGAGATGACTCCTCCGGAATTGTATTCAGACATCGTGGAGAACGGAATATTCCTTTCCGGCGGTGGCGCCCTTCTGCGAGGCCTCGCGAAGAGGTTCACCGACAAGGTGAATATCCAGTTCCATGTAGCTGAAGACCCTTTGAGGGCCGTTGCCAGGGGCACTTGCATTGCACTTAAGAAGACTTCAAACTACTCATTCCTCATGAGGTAATGCCGAAGGAGAGACCCCTCGTTTCGAAAATCTTCAGTCTGGCGGTTTTCATATTGCTGGAGATCGCCTCCCTCCTCATGCTTTCCAACAACAGCGAGCTTCAGAAACTGTGGCTCGCAAGGATTTCTCATGGTTTCATGGCCAAGACCTGGGGAACTACCCAGGCAATAGGGAACTATTTCTCTCTCAAGGGCCAGAACGATGAACTGGCGTTGGAAAACGAAAGGCTGAGGGCTGTCGTGAGAGGTTACGAGCAGGCTTCCCATGATGCCGATCCAAGTTCCAGGCCTTTCGACGGGGACAATGGGTTCCATTACATCCCTGCGACCATCGTGAAGTCCGCCACCAACACCCAGCACAACTATCTGATTCTTGACAAGGGCAGCGATGACGGCGTGGTGGAGAATTCCGGCGTCATCTCCCCGAAGGGTGTGATAGGGATCGTGGATGCTGTCAGCAAACATTATTCGTTTGCCATTTCATTCCTGAACAAGGAGGTCAACATCAGCGCCAGGCTGGACACGTCCGGAGCTGTAGGCCCGCTTGCCTGGGACGGCAAATCCACCAGCGGGGCTGTCTTGAAAGAGATTCCGCTGCAGTTCAAGTACTCTCCGGGAGACACGGTCTACACAAGCGGTTACTCTGCGATCTTCCCTCCGGACATCCCGCTCGGAATCGCCGGGGAGGCCAAGGTCATCAACGGAGCGACCAACGAGATAAGTGTCAGTTTGTTCCAGGATCACAGCGCCCTCAAGTACGTCACGATCATCGAGAACACTCGGATCGCCGAGATTGAGGAAATTGAAAACAGGAAGAAGGAGGACAAGAAATGAAAAACACTTTCGTGTTCACATATGTCCTGATGACGGTGGCCCAGATGATCCTGAGCAACTATTGCCATTTCTCTCCCTATGTCATGCTGACTATCCTGCCAGCCATGATCCTTTGCCTGCCTACGAAGGTGAACACCCTGGAAGCGATGCTGATAGCCTTCGCGACCGGACTTGCCGTGGACTGGCTGGCCGAAGGTACGCTCGGAATCAATGCCCTCTCCCTGGTTCCCGTCGCTTTTTTCAGGAGGTATCTCATCGATGCCATCTTCGGTGTCGAGCCTTTCGAGCAGAAGGAGAACCTTTCCATCAAGAAATATGGCTTTGCAAGGATGTCCTTTGCCATCATCTTGTTCACCGCGATCTTCCTGGTCATCTACATCGCAGCCGACTGTGCAGGAACCCGGCCATTGTGGTTCATGGGAGCCATGCTGGGCTTTTCCCTCCTTGCCAGCTACATGGTGTCCATCCTCCTCGTCAACCTGCTGAGCTATGACGACAGAAGGTAACAACCGCAGCCGTGTCCTCCTGATAGGGCTGGTGGTGGCGGCTGTCATCATCCTGGTCAAGTTGTTCTACATCCAGATCGTTGAGGACAAGTACAAGATCAATGCGTCCAATAACTCCATGGTCTACGACATCATCTATCCGACAAGGGGCATCATCTACGACCGGAATGGAAAGATCATAGTGAGCAACAAGGTAACCTACGACATCCTTGTCACTCCCCGGGAGGTGACCCCTTTCGACACCCTGATGCTGGCAACGACCTTGGATGTCAGTCCTGATTTCATCCGGGACAAGATGGCCGAGTACGACAAGAACCGCAAGAAGATCGGTTACCAGAGCATGGTGATGCTCAAGCAGATAAAGCCTGAGACTTACATGAAATTCGCCGAGCTCCAGTATAACTTCCCGGGATTCCGCGGACAGGTCAGGAGCATCCGGGACTATCCCGTGAACGCAGGCGGCAACCTGCTCGGCTATGTATCGGAAGTCGACCAGAAATACATTGAGGCTCATCCGGGTGAGTACCGCCCCGGAGACTATGCAGGAAAGACCGGCATCGAAGCGGCACGGGAGAAGGACCTGAGAGGGGAGAAAGGTTACCACATCTACCTGAGGAATTCCCGAAACCAGATAGAGATGCGCTACAAGGACGGAGAGATGGACAAGGAAGCCGTCCCGGGCCATGACATCGTCACGACCATCGATGCCGACCTCCAGCAGTACGGGCAGCAGCTGATGCAGAACAAGGTCGGCAGCCTCGTTGCCATCGAGCCGAAGACCGGAGAGATCCTCTCCCTGGTCTCAAGTCCCGGTGTAGACGTCAGCATGCTTGCCGACATCAGCCAGCACTACAACGAAATCATCAAGGATCCTCACAAACCCATGTTCAACAGGGCTGTCCAGGCCCCGTATCCTCCGGGATCCGTCTTCAAGCTGGTCAACGGACTCATCGGCCTGCAGGAAGGGACCTTGAACATGGACATGGCCTATCCTTGCAGCCATGGCTACCACTTCGGAAACCATAAGCTCGGATGCCACGGCCACCGCTCCCCGCTCAAGCTGGAAGAGGCCATCATGATGTCCTGCAACGGATTCTTCTGCTATGTCCTGAAGAACATCCTGGAGAACAGGAAGTACAAGTCTATCGACGAGTCCCTGGACAAGTGGCACGACTATGTGCAGAGTTTCGGGTTCGGACGCAAGCTGGGCAGCGACTTCCCTGCCGAACTCGGAGGCACATTGCCGACATCCAAGCTTTACAACAAGCGGTATGGTAAAGGCGGCTGGAAATTCACCACCATCATTTCGATTTCCATCGGCCAGGGAGAGGTCGGTGTCACCCCCCTCCAGATCGCAAACCTCGCCGCTACCGTGGCGAACCGTGGTTGGTACAAGATACCCCACATCGTGAAAGCCTCAGAAGGTGTCGAGATTGAGCCTCAGTACTACGAAAGGCAGTACACGATGGTGGACACGACCAATTTCAAGAAAGTTGTCAAGGGAATGTGGAGGGCTGTAAACAATGGACCCGGAACCGGTTGTACCGCCGCGATAGCTGAAGTGAAAGGCCTTGACATCTGCGGAAAGACCGGCACCGCTCAGAACCCCAGGGGAGCCGACAACTCGGTGTTCATCTGCTTCGCTCCTATGGATGATCCGAAGATCGCCGTGGCTGCCTACGTGGAAAACGCTGGATTCGGAGCAACCTGGGCCGCACCTATCGCATCTCTCCTGATAGAGAAATATCTCAGGGGCGAGACATCGAGGCCCGATCTGGAAAAGAGAGTCATGGAAGGCAACCTGATGTCCAGGGTTAAGGCTTACAAATAGGAAGGAAGATGGGGAACTTTTCAGACAGAGGTGTAAAAGGGTCGATAGACTGGAGGCTGGTTATCTATTACCTGCTCCTTGTCATCATCGGCTGGATCAACATCTACGCTTCCATCCATTCTGAGAATCCCACCAGCATATTCGATTTCAATTTCCGCTGCGGCAAGCAGTTCGTGTGGATCCTTACATCCCTCGGACTTGCAACGCTCATCCTGTTCGCCATCAATTCGCAGTTCTGGCGAAGCGCTTCGCTCCCGATGTATCTTTTCGTCCTTGGACTGCTGGTCCTGGTGATCTTCGTGTCCAAGGATGTCAAGGGCTCGCATTCCTGGTTCGAGTTCGGCCCCGTCAAATTCCAGCCTGCTGAAATCTCCAAGATAACCACATCCTTGCTGCTGGCCTCCGTTATGAGCCAGACTAACTTCAAGATAACCAGGCTCAAGGATTTCCTGCTCACCGCCATAATCATCGGGATTCCGATGCTTGTCATCCTGGCGGAGAGCGAGACGGGCTCGGCCCTTGTCTATGCCGGCTTCATATTCGTAATGTACAGGGAAGGTTTTTCCGGATGGTGGCTCTTCGGAATCGGAATGGCGGTGCTGCTGTTCATCCTCACCCTTACGGCATCTCCTTACATTTCCCTCCTCGTCCTGGTCGGAGTCATAATGGCCGTCGGCGTGGTCTGTTCCGGCAAGACGGGCGCGGTGTTCTGGATCAACCTCGGAGTGCTGGCCCTCCTGTGCCTGATGCCGTGGATCCTCGAGAAG
The DNA here is from genome assembly GCA_902795735.1 of uncultured Bacteroidia bacterium. Lineage (GTDB taxonomy): Bacteria > Bacteroidota > Bacteroidia > Bacteroidales > UBA932 > Cryptobacteroides. Next base: position 6,024 of record CADBMD010000177.1, on the reverse strand, counting down.
ACGGTGAAACCTGACTCTTTCCTCGACAAGGTCAAGCCAATGTACATCCTGATAGGACTATGTGTCTGCGCCATCCCTTATTTCTTTGTCAAGGGCTACAGGGACCGCAAGAGGTACATATCCATCTCGACCCTGGGTTTGATTGCCGGCATCGCCCTGGTCTTTTCGACCGACTTCATATTCAACAACATCCTTCAGGACCACCAGCGGAAGAGGATAGAAGTACTCCTGGGTATGAAGGAAGACCCTTCCGGAGTGGGCTACAATGTGAACCAGAGCATGATTGCGATCGGCTCTGGAGGATTGACAGGGAAAGGGTTCCTCAACGGCACCCAGACAACCTTCGGCTTTGTCCCGGAGCAGAGTACTGACTTCATCTTCTGCACCGTGGGAGAAGAATGGGGATTCATCGGGTGTTTCGTCGTCATCCTCTTGTATGTACTTCTCATCTGGCGGATCATCGTGGATGCAGAAAAGAGCAGGGAGGCCTTTACCAGGATCTACGGCTACTGCGTGGCCGCCTGCATATTCATGCACCTGTTCATCAATGTCGGCATGACCATAGGATTGATGCCGGTCATCGGCATCCCGCTCCCGCTCCTTAGCTACGGAGGATCTTCCCTCTGGGCATTCACCGTGCTCATATTCATATTCATCGCACTTTACAGGCAAGAAAAGAAGTATTACTGATGAAAAAAGTCGCATTAGCCCTTTCCAGCGGAGGTCCACGGGGGTTTGCCTACATCGGAGCCATTGAAGAATTGCTCTCTCGAGGCTATGAAATCTCTTCCGTGGCCGGGTCCTCCGCAGGATCCCTCGTAGGTGGGATTTTCGCCGCCGGGGGACTGGAGGCTTTCAAGGAATGGCTTTATTCCCTGGATCCGGTGAAGGTCATTTCATTGATGGATTTCTCCATCAGCAGGAACTATCTTGTTAAGGGAGAAAGAGTCATACGCGCCATCAAGGAGAGAGTACCTGAAGTGAATATTGAAGATCTGCCGATTCCTTTCACGGCAATCGCCACCGACCTTTACACCGGTGAAGAAATCCTATTCAGGGAAGGCCCCTTGTTCGACGCCATAAGGGCTTCAATCTCGGTGCCATCCATGTTCCGTCCGGTAAAGTGGAACGGGAGGACACTTGTGGACGGTGGAATGGTCAACACCCTCCCTTTGAACAGGGTGTCCCGCACAGAAGGCGACATACTGGTCGGGTTCAATGTCAACCGGATAGACAAGGAGGGCATAGGTTCTTTCATCAGCGCCAGGAACGCTTTGGCGGATGGCGAGGCAGCCATGATTGCCAAAGCCAGGACAATGTTGAAGGATTCCCAGGCTGTCAAGGAAAAGGGGATGGAACTAATCAAGGAAGCCCTTGCGTCGCAGAAAATCGAAAGGCACTTGATTGCAAAAGGTAAGGAGAACAATATACCCGTGGATGCAGACAACAACTACGCGAGCATCCTGCTCAGGAGTTTCGGGATAATGAACCATACCATAGCCCAGATGGGGATCGAACTCTGTCCTCCTGACATCCTCGTAAGTCTCCCTTACGATTCATTCCATGGCGTTTACGGGTATTCCCATGCCGAAGAGATCGTCGAAGCCGGCCGCTCTCTCATGGCCAAAGCCTTGGATGACTACGAAAAGCATTAATCTTGATCCCCATGAAAAATAGAATCCTTCTGGCATCTCTTGTTTCTCTGGCCTGTCTGTCCCTAACGGTTTCCTGTGCCCGGACTGCGGAGAAACGATATGGCGAACCAGTCTTTGGGACGGTCGTCGAGAAAGAACCTGTCGCACAGACCACTTGCGGGTCCGTCCGTGGTGAAAACCGAAATGGGATAGCCATTTTCCGTGGAATTCCCTATGGTGCTCCCGTGAGTGGGGAAGGCCGCTTCCTTCCGGCAAAACCGGCCGTGTCTTGGGAAGGGGTCCGTGACTGCACCAAGAATGGTCCTGCCGCAATCCAGGACGGCGTCCCCAGCATCTCCGGGAATCCGAGCGGGCTGGGTGAATATTTCAACGGAGGTCATCCGGAACTGTTCGGCACGGCTGATGAGAAAAAGGACGAGGACTGTCTGGTCCTGAACGTCCTGACCCCGGGGCTCGACAAGGCCGGGCGTCCTGTCGTCGTCTATACCCATGGAGGAGGTTTCGCTACCGGTACAGGTACCTTGACCATCGGCGCTGACAAGTGGGCCCGCGAGGAAGACATAGTGATCGTCGGCATCAATCACCGGCTGAATGTCTTCGGCTTCCTCTATCTCGGAGCGCTTGACAATGAATATGCCTCTTCGGGCATGGCTGGAATGCTTGACCTGAAGCTTGCCTTGGAGTGGGTGAGGGACAACATCGCCTCATTCGGAGGAGATCCAGCCAAAGTCACGATAATGGGAGAATCAGGAGGCGGAATGAAGGTCAGTACCTTGATGGCCATGGACTCCGCACATGGTCTTTTCTCGAAGGCCATCGTGGAGAGCGGGTCTAATGTGGTAGGGAATTTTTCCAAGGAGGCAGCTGCCGCACAGACGAACATCCTGCTGGACCGTCTGAATCTTGACAGCAAGTCCTGGAAACAGATCCTGACCCTTCCTGCCGAGGAAATCCTGAATGCTTCCCGCGGTCTGCAGTTCGCACCTGTAGCGGATGACATCAACCTGAAGTATATTCCCGGGAATGAGATCATCGCTTATGACATTTCTAAGGACATCCCTCTGCTTGTCGGTTCTTCCGCCGATGAGATGGGAGTCTTTGTCCCTGTCGCCGAGATGGGCATAGATGAGACCAACCTGACAGTAGAAGTCGCCCAAGGGATGCATGTCTCAATGGAACGCGCCGCAAAGCTGGTTGAGGCATTCAAGGCTGTGGACAAGAAAGGCAACGCACCCTGGCACACCTATCTCAACATCACTTCTATGGCAAGTTTCCTTGGAGGCGGAGCATTCAACCAAGCGATGGCCTATGCCGGACAAGGCGGCGCACCCGTATTCCATTATCTTGTTGAATATGATGCCCCGAGTCCTTTCGGAAATGGCTATGACTGCGCATGGCACACCGCCGACCTGCCTCTCCAGATGCGTGTGGTCCTTCATCCCGAGACAGAGTTCTTGTCGAAACTCATGGCACATTCATGGGCGGCCTTCATAAGGAATGGCGATCCTTCCACGGAAGAACTCCCATGGCCTGCATTCACTACCGACGGCCGCCAGGTGATGGTCTTTGACGATCAGACCCGGGTGGAGAAAGACCCCACGGCACCTTATCGCATAGTAAGCGAGTAGATCCATCATATGCGCACATCTTTGTTCCTGGCTGGCTTCGCTGCCTTCTTGCTCGCCGCTGCCTGTGCTCCTGAAGAAGGCAAGGAGGTTGAGGCTATCCTTAACCGTCAGCCTATCCTCTCCAGGAACGGGACGGCAAGACAGTCTTCCGCTACACAGAGAGAGGAACGGACTGGTGGCCGGACAATTCTCTCGGACTCCAGCATGTTTACCCTGGCGGACAGGTCGGTCTTGACAGCGATCCCGGATTGCTGGAAGTGGCACGCAACACGGTAGATGTCATGAGGAGATGGTCTGCATGGGCCACCAGGGAGTTGTCCGTCTATTCCAGGTATGGCCTCATAACCTGGACGCCTCTTTCCATAATATAAGGGTCGAGGGAGCTTTCCTGGTCTCTGCTTCGCTTGAAAACGGTGAGATCGGGGAAGTAACCCTTTTCAGCGAAAAGGGCAGAGACTTGACGTTGCAGAATCCATGGAAGGGTCGTGATGTGGAAGTAAGGACCAAGGGCGGTGGAAAACAAGTCCTCAGCGGAGACCGTATCCGGATGAAAACACAGGAGGGTGCGACCTATACCTTTACTGGAATATAAGATCAAGAGCTTGTCCTGGGTTTTCAGGGGGAAAAAAATCGCTCACTTCTGTGGGCGATCATTTGTAGGAATAAAGGTTCCGTCTTTTGCATCCTTGATGATATCTTCCTTAAGGACGCTCTTGACGGGGTTAGGAATATCAGTCGAGTCAGAAGACTGGGATTTCGGAGGTTTGGGTACGATAACCACCTTTGACGGAGAGGGCTTCTCGCTGCTGAAAGAATTTTTCATGACAATAAATATTAAGAATTAAGTAATGTTCAATTACGGTTTGACCGACGTTTCTTGCCAAGATAGGAATCAATCGCATGGACTGCTTCCTGGATGTCAGAGACATCGGTAAAGTTCTCAGGATCCGGCTGGGCTGTGAGCCACTTGATGGAATAGAGTCCATAGTCAGTCTTGATGAAATCCTTGATTGAGATGTTCCCGTCCAGGGCGAAGAGCCCCGCAGTTTCCTTGTCAATCGAGTTCTCGAACCTAGCATCGCGTGAGGAAAGGTGGCGGTTGAGATTGAAGACTATCGATGAGCATGAATCATAAGCCCGGATAATCTTCATGGACAAGTTGTTGCTTTTGATCGACTGAAAGACGGATGACATCTTGAGAAGTTCCAGGGCATCCTGGCTCAATGAGAACGATACATCGGCGAATATCATGCTGGAATGGAAATTCACTGAATCTTCGGGACATCTGTCCAGAGAATCCTTATTGGCCAGGATGTACTCTGCGGAAGCTTTCTCCTGGACTAGATAGTCCACCATGATGGAAATGTCGTCCATATTGGTAACCAATTCCGAACGAACAAGTTCCAATGATGAACGGGTTTCTTTCTTCTCCTTGGAACGGTCTATCATACCTTGGATCGTGAAGGTGATGAAGATTCCGAGGATAACCGAGAGGATGTTGCTCAGGAAACTGGTTACGGATTCTTTCATGGCTGCAAGATTACTACTCAGCGTTCGCTACTTTGATGACGAGTTTTTTTAAGAGCCTGTCATAGACAGCTCCGTCAGCAGCAAATGACGGATTGTGCAGATCCTTCGGGAAGAAGACGAAGATAAAAGGCTGATCCGCTTCCTGGGTGTAGTAAACGGTGTCATCGGAAAGATAGAACCCGGCCTCGATGGTAGGATCGTATTCACTTAACACATTCAACTTCGGGCTGTCAGAGGGACAGACTCCCCATTTGACCGGTCCTTCTGTGAGCTGGATGTCTATGTAGTCGTGATGGCCTTCGAGTTTCGTCTCTTCAAAAGGTTTGGGAATATATTCGGATAATACGGCATAGCATTCCTTCCCGACAAGTTCGGTCGTACCGAACTCCGTAACACCAGAAAGGACCGGGGCGGTCTTGGAAAGGCATCCGAGAGCAGCTTCCCAAAGCTCAGGATTGGCCTTGTACTGGCGTATCAGTTCTACAAAGTCAGTGGAGGGATGGAACGGGACCGTTATACCTTTGTCCTTGAGAAGCTCGGAAGCCATTGTAGCGGCTTCGTCCTTCCTGGTTCCACAGGAAACCGCAGCCGCAAGCGAAGCGATTGACATCATGATGAGGATTATTCTTTTCATTATAATACGCTAAACCCTTATCCACAAATATAATCATTTTCTCCCATCACTTCTTGAATAGTTCATCAAGTTCTTCATTAAAACGGACTGACACGACAGAATGCTTGTCCACTCCCGGATTGTACTTTACATAAGTCGTGGAGGCAATGGTCATTACGGCAGGTGTAAATGAAGAAGGCATAATGATAGTACTGAAAAAAGCGACGTTGTGCATTTTTTGCTTGTTTTCCCTGTTTCAGGCTTGTTTTGTGCTTTGCTCAGTTGGTAGAGTACAAACTTGCTAAGGCACTGAGGGAGAACTGGTTAGCCCTATAAAACAAATCAGCCACCAGAGTGATTCTGATGGCTAACTGCTTGATTTTGAGCGGAAAACGAGACTCGAGCCCGAGGCTGCGCCTCGGACTGCCTCGCGCCTTTCACGTTACCCCTGCCTTCCTGTCGGAAGGCTGCCCCTCGGGGGCCTCGGGGTCGCTCGGCCGGGCCGTCGTCTCCTTTTAAGCCAAAACGACGGCCACAAGGACCGTCGTTTGTCTTAAGAGCGGAAAACGAGACTCGAACTCGCGACCCCGACCTTGGC
>CADBMD010000176.1 GCA_902795735.1 uncultured Bacteroidia bacterium | reverse complement strand
TTTCGTGAGCGCAGGCCAGCTCATAGTCTCGGAAGGAGAACTCGTCACTGCTGAGATCGCCCAGATGCTCGACTCCTACAAGGTGGAGTACGAGAGCAACATGGGCTATGGCGGTCCAAGGCTCCTTTTCTGGCTGGGGAATGCAGTCCTGGCCATGATGCTGACCATCCTGCTTTTCCTTGTCATCTATTTCTTGAACAAGAACATATTCAATGACTGGAGAAGGTATCTTTATCTGCTGTTCCTTTTCCTGCTGGCCGTCACTGCAACCCTGCTGGTCAACAAGTTCGCTCCGAAGTTCCTCTACATGGTGCCGTTTACGCTGACGGCGCTCTACCTGGAAGCCTTCTTCAAGAACAAGATGAACATGCCTATCTGCGTGGTGTCGTTCCTTCCGTTGCTTATTTTTGCAAACAACGGCACGGTACTGTTCGTCATGTTCATAATGGCAAGCGTTGTCGCAGTGTTTGCTTTCAAGTACTTCAACCGGGGATGGCAGCAGTTCATAACGTCAGCCATCGTCTTCGTGACCCTGATAATCACCTACTTCGGTTTCAGGCTGGTCGGGATGGTCAACGATGACCCTTACCAGGCTGTCCTGTACATGTTCATAGGCTCTATCCTCACCGTTGCAGGCTATACCCTGATCTATCTGTTCGAAAAGATGTTCAACCTCGTTTCGAATTCAAGGCTCAGGGAACTCTGCGACACGAACAACACCCTGTTGAGGATGCTTGAACACAAGGCGCCCGGTACTTTCCAGCATTCGTTGCAGGTCATGAACATGGTAGATGTGGCTGCAAGGGCCATAGATGCCAATGCGCTGCTGGTCAGGGCAGGAGCCTTGTACCATGACATAGGGAAGATGAACAACCCACTGTGCTTCGTAGAGAATGAGAGCATGGCCTCCGGAGGCCAGCATTACCATGAAGGCCTTTCCGCCAAGGAAAGCGCAGCGGCTATCATCAAGCATGTGGATGACGGAATGGCCCTGGCAACTGAATACAAGCTGCCGACGCTCGTCAGCAATTTCATCCTGACTCATCACGGCACATCCAACACCGGTTATTTCTACACCAAATACCTGAATGAGGGTGGTGATCCTGATGACGTGGACTGCTTCTTCTACAAAGGCAGGAAACCTCGTACCAAGGAGCAGGTCATCCTCATGATCTGTGACAGCGTGGAGGCTGCGTCCCGTACACTCAAGGATTACTCGCCGGAGACGTTCTCCCAGTTCGTCGAGAAGATCGTTGCGGGCAAGATGAACATCGGACAGTTCGATGAGGCCGACATATCCATAAAGGACCTCAATGCCGTCAAGGATGTGCTGAAGAGTTACCTTGCCCAAATCTACCACGAAAGGGTGGTATATCCCAACAGAAAGAAATAATAATCAAATAAATAATTAATTATGGAAATTGTAAAGAACCAGATTGATGATCTCAACATCGAGTTGACTATTGCCCTCAAGGGAGAGGATTATGCTGAACAGGAAAAGAAAAGACTGGCCGCCTACAGGAGGAACGCCGATTTCAAGGGCTTCCGGAAGGGGATGGCGCCTGTTCAGCTTGTAAAGAGAATCTATGGCGACCAGGCTCTCTATGAGACCATCAATGGAATCGTATCCGAACAGCTGGACAAGTTCATCAAGGACAATGACTTGAATATCCTTGGCGAACCTCTTGCAAGCGAGTCCCAGAAAGAGAACACCTGGACGGACGGAAGCGATTTCGAGTTCAAGTTCGACCTCGGCCTTTCTCCGAAGATAGACCTCGAACTCTCCAAGGACGATAAGGTTCCTTGCTACAAGATCACTGTCACCGAGGATGCCAAGGCACAGATGAAGGAGAATCTCCTGCGTCAGTACGGGCAGCTTGAGGAAGGTGAAGCTGCTGGCGAGGACGATTATGTGGTAGTCGATTTCGTCCAGGGGGAGACAAAGGCAGAAGGCGTCTATGTCCTTGTGAACAAGGTCGAAGGACCTGCCAAGGACAAGTTCCTCGGAGCCAAGGTCGACGACACCTTCGAAGTGAATGTCAACGAAGCCTTCACTAACGAGACTGACAGGGCATCCATGCTCAAGATGAAGAAGGAAGACCTTGCCAAGCTGGAGCCGGTATGGAATGTGACTGTGGTCAATGTCAAGACCTTTGTCCCGGCATCCGAGAACCAGGATACCTATGACAAGATCTTCGGGAAGGATGCCGTCAAGACGACGGAAGAGTTCGATGCTAAGGTCGCTGAAAGGCTGGAATCCAGTTACAAGCAGGAATCAGACTACAGGCTTTCCCAGGATCTCCGCAAGTACCTTGTCGATAAGGCCGGTGTCCAGGTCCCTGAAGAGTTCCTGAAGAGGTGGCTTTTCGAAACCAACAAGGAAAAGTATTCAAAGGAAGAGATTGACAAGGAATTTGAAGGCTTCCTCGGCGATTTCCGCTGGCAGCTTGTCAGAGGTTACCTTATGAGGAAACTTGAACTCAAGATCGAAGACAAGGACATGCTTGAAGCTGCGAAAGCATATGCCTCCTACCAGTACGCCATGTACGGCATGGGCATTGTTCCCGAGCAGTTCATTACTGACGCTGCCATGAACATCCTCAAGGACGAAAGGCAGATCAGGAATATTGAAGAAAGCGTTGAGAACGAGAAGGTCGTAGCTGCGGTCAAGGACTTGATCACCCTGCAGAGCAAGAAGATCTCAGAAGCGAAATTCCGCGAGTTGAAATAATCATGGACAACAACGAATTCAAGAAATATGCAGTCAAGGGTCGTGGGCTCAGTTCCATGACCCTGGACCGTTACCAAAGGACGGCGGATGCCTACATCAATCCGACCATCATCGAGGAACGTAAGCTGAATGTGGCATCGATGGATGTGTTCAGCCGCCTTATGATGGACAGGATCATTTTCCTCGGAGTCCCCATCGACGACGATGTGGCCAACATCATCCAGGCTCAGCTCCTTTTCCTGGCATCTACCGATCCGGCCGCTGACATCTCTCTTTACATCAACACTCCCGGCGGACAGGTCACGTCCGGTCTTGCAATCTATGACACGATGCAGCTGGTTGAGCCTGATGTCGCTACCATCTGCACCGGAATGGCTGCTTCGATGGGCTCCGTGCTGCTCTGTGCCGGCGAAAAGGGGAAACGTTCATGCCTCCCTCATTCCAGGGTCCTGATCCATCAGCCTCTCGGAGGAGCCCAGGGACAGGCTTCCGACATAATGATCGCCGCCAAGGAAATCGAGAAGACCCGCAAGGAACTCTATGACATCATCTCCGAGCATTCGGGGCAGCCATATGAGAAAGTCTTCGCAGATGCCGACCGGGATTTCTGGATGACAGCCCAGGAAGCCCTTGACTACGGCATGGTGGACGAAATCCTATCCAAGAAAGCCAAGTAATGGCCCAGAACAAGAAACCAACATCTCCGCGTCATTGCATGTTCTGCGGCAGGTCTGAAAGGGAAGTGCCTCTGCTGTTGCAGGGCATTGACGGTTTCATCTGCAGCGATTGCGTTGAACTTGCACATGACTACATAAAAGACACCCTTTCTTCAAAGCGTGATTCATCATCCGAGCGGATCGATGATTCTGTCAAGCCCTCTGACATAAAGGCCTTCATGGACCAGTATGTGATAGGGCAGGACCGGGCTAAGAAGATGCTCTCGGTAGCGGTTTACAATCATTACAAGAGGATCAACCACAATCTCGTCGACAGGCCTGACGATGGAGTTGAGCTGGAAAAGTCCAACATACTCCTGGTAGGCCCTACCGGCACCGGCAAGACCTTGCTGGCTCGTACGATTGCGAAAATGCTCGGAGTGCCGTTTACCATCGTAGATGCTACCGTCCTGACGGAGGCCGGCTACGTGGGAGAAGATGTCGAAAGCATCCTTACAAGGCTTCTGCAGGAAGCCGACTACGATGTGGCAAAGGCTGAGAGAGGGATCGTATTCATAGATGAGATCGACAAGATCGCCCGCAAGAGCGACAATCCTTCGATTACCAGGGATGTCTCGGGCGAGGGGGTGCAGCAGGCCATGCTGAAGCTCCTTGAAGGGAACGTCATCAATGTTCCGCCCAAGGGTGGCCGCAAGCATCCTGAACAGGAATTCATCCATGTCAACACCGAGAACATCCTCTTTATCTGCGGAGGTGCTTTCGAGGGAATCGAAAGGAGGATCGCTCAAAGGCTCAACACCCAGGTCATCGGTTTCGGAGCTTCCCAGAAGCAGAAGATAGACAAGCAGAACCTGCTTCGTTATGTTGATGCACAGGACATGCGTGCTTATGGCCTGATTCCCGAGATCATCGGCCGTCTTCCGGTCATAACCTACCTTGACGCCCTGGACAGAGATGCCCTTCTCAGGATCCTGACGGAGCCCAAGAATGCCATACTCAAGCAATATTCCAAGTTGTTCGAGATGGACGGGATGACCCTCAAGCTTGCGGACGGTGTCAAGGAATTGATAGTGGACACCGCAATAAAGAACAAGTTGGGCGCACGTGGACTTCGTTCCATCTGTGAACAGATTTTCGACGATGCCATGTACGATGCACCTTCGTCAAAGAAAAAGACATTCACCGTCTCCTTGGAGTACGCCAAAAGCAAACTTTCCTGATAAGATATGAAACGAATCATTCCATTAGCCTTGCTGTTCCTGTCTGTCATGGGGTGCAAACCTCAGCAGACACAGACTTATGACAACCCCGTCATAGCACAGAACTGCCCCGATCCGACTATCCTTGACAACCGTTCCAGGGATGGTTATTTCTATGTCTATTCAACCAGGTCGACTTTTGAAGGAAAAACCTATCAGATCCCAATCTACAGGAGTACCGACTTGGTTCATTGGGAACTTGTCAGTGCTGCCTTTACAGAAGAGAGCAAGCCGCAGTGGGAACCTCGGGCGGCCCTCTGGGCTCCCGACATCAATTATGTCGGCGGACAGTACGTACTGTATTATGCCATGGGAGTCTGGGGCGACCATGATGCCAGTGCCTCGGGCGTGGCAGTCTCCGATTCTCCTACTGGGCCGTTCAAGGACTATGGGATGATAGTCTCGATGGAGAACACAGGAGTCGGCAATTCGATAGATCCCAATTTCTTCGAAGATGCCGACGGCCGCAAGTATCTTTATTGGGGCAGCCTCAGGCATAGTACCGACAAGGAAAAAGGCCGCAAGTCCGGAATCTATGTGGTCGAGCTGACAGATGACGGGCTTTCCATAAAGCCTGGAAGCGAACCGGTCAAGGTCGCCGGTGACCTCATGGAAGGAACATATGTCCACAAGAGGGGGAAGTATTATTACCTCTTCGCATCGGAAGGATCTTGCTGCATTGGCGCTGAGAGTACCTACCATGTCATCGTTGGCAGGTCGGAGAGTCCGATGGGACCTTTCGTAAGCCAGAGCGGCATGTCCATGATTGCAGGTGACGAGGGTATCTATGACGGGATAATCCTCACGAAAGATCCCGGGTTCGTGTTCTGCGGCCCCGGCCACAATGCAGAGATCGTGACGGATGACCATGGCGATGACTGGATGCCATACCATTCTTTCAGGAAGGATGACAACTACAAGACTCGCTGCATGAACCTTGACAAGGTCTGCTGGACAAAGGACGGATGGCCTTATTTCAAGGACGGCGTTCCTTCCCTTACCTCAGAGTCACCACGGTTCAAGCATTGAGGCTTGCTCAGATAGAGAGCATGATGTCGTTCAGGATTCCACCGGCAGTCTGTCTCGTTCCAGCTCCTGCGCCTTGGATCAGCATCGGAGAAGGATAGTCTCCGGTGGTTATCATGATTGCATTGTCAGTTCCCTTGAGTGAATACAAAGGGCTGTCAGGACCGACTTCCTGCAGCCCTATTTTTGCTTCTCCTTCGGCGTTTACCGATGCTATGTACCTGAGTTTGAGTCCCTTTTTCGATGCGGACTGGTACCTGTCCGAAATGTCGTCGGGAATCGGCTCCAGGGAGACCTGGGATTCTTCCAACGGGAGCCCTGCCTGCCTGCTCAGGATAAGGAGTTTCCTGAGGACATCCGTACCGCTCAGGTCTATGGCCGGGTCAGGCTCTGTGTAGCCCTTTATCCTTGCATCTTCTACCAAAGCATCGAAATCTTCTCCCTTGTAATTGTCCATGAGATAATTGAGCGTTCCGGACAGCACGGCATCCATCCTTACGAGGGTGTCTCCGCTCTGGACCACCCTGTCGAGGGTTACAAGAACGGGTAGGGCGGCTCCTGCTGTGGTTTCGTACCTCAGGGACACGCCAGCCTTGTGGGCTTCGTCCTGCAGCGCCTTGAATTGAGCCAAAGTCCCTGAGAAAGGTATCTTGTTGCATGCTACTACGCTGTAGCCGCAGCGGAAAAGTGCGGTGTAGCGGAACCCGATCTCGCCGTCTGCCGTGCAGTCGACGAATATGGAGTTTTCAAGGGAAATCTTTTCAAGGGCATCGATGTAGCCTTTCCCGGGAATCCCTTCTTCCAGGATGGCGGAAGCACGTCTCAGGTCGATTCCCTCCGGGTCGATGACGAAACGCCGGCTGTTTGCAAGCCCGCACACCTTCAGTTCCTTGCCTGACCTGCGAGCTATCGATCCTGCATTGTCTGAAAGCATCTCGACCAGGGCTTTGCCGACGCGGCCGTAGCCAGCTATGAACAGGTGGATAACCTTGTTGCTCTTGCTGTCGAAGAACTCGTGATGGATGGCCCTTAGCGCCTCTCCTGCCCTTGCCGAAGGGACGATCACCGAGATGTTTCTCTCTGATGATCCTTGCGCCGTTGCCCTGACGGGGATGCTATGCGTTCCAAGGGTCGCAAGCATCCTTCCGGTTGCCCCGCTATGCCCTAGGATGTCGTCTCCGATCAGGCAGACTATCGAATACCCGGTTTCCACTTTGAGCGGGTTAAGTTTCCCGAGAGAGATTTCATAGGCGAAGCAATCATCGGCAGCCTTCTTGGCGGCTTCTGCATCCTTTTCAGCAATGGCTATACACATGGAATGGACGGAAGAGGCCTGGGTGATGAGTATTATGTTTATCCCGTTCCGGCTCAGTGCATCGAAGAGCCTGGATGAGAAGCCTGGTACGCCGACCATCCCGCTTCCCTCCAGTGAAATGAGAGCGATATGGTCAGAGTTGGCCAGTCCGATGACCCCGTCCCGGACTCTGGGCGGATTCTTTTCGACGAGTGTGCCTGGCTCCTCGGGGTGGAAGGTGTCTTTTACATAGATGGGGATGCTCTCTTCCACAACCGGCTGGATGGTCGGAGGGTAGATAACCTTAGCCCCGAAGTGGGACAGCTCCTGGGCAGCCCTGTAGGAGATGTTTGAAATGGTCTTGGCCCCGGGCACTATCCTTGGGTCGGCGGTCATGATGCCTGGCACATCCGTCCAAATCTCGACCCTGCGGGCGTTTATCCCGGCTGCGGCAAGCGAGGCAGTGTAGTCTGATCCGCCCCTTCCCAGAGTGGTGACCTTGCCGTTCTCGTCAGAGGCGATGAACCCTGGCAATATGAACAGTTCCACATGTGGATTGGAATTTACAGCCTTTTCCATCCTTGAATATGTCTCCGCCTCGTCAACGGAACCATCCTTTACCTTGACAAGGTTACGTGAATCCAGCCAATGGCAGGACACCCCAAGGGAAAGGAATTTCTCTGTCAGTATAGTGCTGGAGAACAGTTCCCCGTGACTCACGATGGCATCCAGGCTGGAAGGACTGAGTTCTCCCAGCAGGAAGACTCCGTAGGCTACCTTTTCAAGTGTGTCAAACAAAGAGTCTGTCTTGGCGGCCACTCTCTTCCGGTAAGCTTCCGGGAACAGTTCGCGGATGATCGTGCGATGCTTTTCATGCAGGCCTTCTATCAAGTCTTTGTAGGTTTCATCCTTTGCTGCGGCAAGGTGTCCTGCCTCTATGAGGGTGTCTGTGCACCCGCTGATTGCAGAGACAACTACGATAGTCCGGTCTTCTTCCAGTTCTTTCCTGGTTATGTCTATCAGCTGAAGCATTGCTCCGGACGAAGCGATGGAGGTGCCACCAAATTTCAGTACTTGCATTATTGTTGGTTTAGTATTGATGTAATCCTTTCAGTTTCAAGCAGGAATCCGTCATGGCCGAAGCGCGAGGGTATCTCGATGTACCTGACATTCGGAATAAGGCCGTACCACTCCCTTGATTCAATCACGGGAAAGAGATTGTCTGATTCTATCCCGATGACGATTGTCCGGGCCTCTATCCTGGACAGCGCCTTGCCAATTCCTCCACGGCCTCTTCCAACATTGTGGCTGTTGAGGGAATTGCACAGGGAGAGGTAGGAATAAGCATCGAAATCCCTTCGGACCAGTTTTTCTCCCTGGTAACGTTCGTATGAAGCGGCCCTTCCTGCAAAGAGGGTGTCTTCATCTGCTTCTGCCTGGGTGAGCTGGTAGCCTTCGTAGCTCCGGTAGGCGATCAGCCCCTGTGCCCTGGCGCATTTGAGACCTTCCTTCCCACCCGACAGGTCCTTGGCTTCGAAAAAAGACTTGTCGGCTTCAAGGGCCATGACCTGTGCTTCTATCATGGCTGTGAAGTAGGGAGAAATTCGAGGGGCCGTGGCCATGAACACGCACCGTTTGAAAACCGATGGTTCCGTGACAGCCCATTCGATGGCTTGGAAGCCACCTATGGAACTGCCTATAAGCAGGTCGATACTGTCTATACCCAGATGTTTGCGTACTTCGATGTTGGCCTTGACCATATCCCTTACCGTGACTTTCGGGAAATCCAGCATCCAGAGTTTTCCCGTCGAGGGATTGATCCTTGCCGGACCTTCCGAACCATAGGGGGAGCCCAGCATGTTGACGCAGACGACGAAACTACGGTCCGTGTCTATACCCTTCCCGGGGCCTACCATTTCCGGCCACCAGTCCTCCGGATCGCTGTTTGCAGTTAGGGCGTGGCAGACCCAGGTGACAGGTTTCCCGTCCCACTTCTCAGAGGAAGTGTGGAATACTATCCTGGCTGAAGGTAGGGATCCTCCTGCTTCGAGGTCCAGGGAGGAGGTGATCTGTTGCCTTATCATGCAGATGCGATGTCGAGTGCGTTGGAAATGTCTTCGATGATGTCGTCAGGATCCTCCAGGCCGATGCTCAGCCTTATGAGGTCCGGTGCGATACCGGCTGCCCTCAGCTGTTCGTCCGACAACTGCCTGTGCGTGTGCGAAGCAGGGTGAAGGATGCATGAATGGCAGTCGGCGACATGTGTCTCGATAGTGACAAGACGCAAGGCATCCATGAATTTGTTTTCGAACTCACGTCCTCCCTTAAGTCCCAGGCACATTACTCCGCAACTTCCGTCAGGCAGGTATTTCAGTTGCTTCTCATGCTGGGAATCTCCGGGAAGTTCGGGGAAGTTGATCCATGCGACGGCAGGGTGGCTGCTTAGGAACGTGGCTACTTTCAGGGCGCTTTCCGTGTGTCTCTTTATCCTTAAATGCAAGGTCTGCAGCCCGAGGTTCAGGTAGAAAGCATTCTGTGGGCTTTGTATCGATCCCAGGTCACGCATCAGGTGAGTCACTGCCTTAGTAATGAAGGCTGCCTTCCCGAATTTCTCAGTATAGACGAGCCCATGGTAAGATTCATCAGGGGTGCACAAGCCGGGATACTTGTCGGCGTGTGCGTTCCAGTCGAAGTTCCCGCTGTCAACGATGCAACCGCCGACAGAGACTCCGTGGCCGTCGATGTACTTTGTAGTGGAATGGGTCACGATGTCGGCCCCCCATTCGAAAGGGCGGAGATGGATTGGCGTCGGGAACGTGTTGTCCACGACGAGGGGAACTCCATGCTCGTGTGCTATCCGGGCGAATCTTTCAATGTCAAGGACCTCGACACCTGGATTGGAAAGGGTCTCTCCGAACAGGAGTTTGGTTTCAGGCCTGAATGCCTTGTCGATTTCTTCGTCAGTTGCGTCAGCTCCGATGAAAGTCACTTCTATCCCCATTTTAGGCAGACTGACTCCCAGCAGGTTCACCGTGCCTCCGTAGATGTTGTTGAGGCTTACTATATGGTCTCCGGCCTGGCAGATGTTCAGGCAGGCGAACAGGTTTGCTGCCTGGCCCGATGATGTGAGGACTGCTCCGATCCCGCCTTCAAGGGCGGCGATCCGTGCGGCAACAGCATCATTGGTGGGGTTCTGGAGCCTCGTGTAGAAATATCCGCTGTCTTCCAGGTCGAACAGCCGCCCCATCTGGTCTGAAGTCTCGTATTTGAATGTCGTGCTTTGCACGATGGGAAGCTGTCTTGGTTCTCCTTTGCCGGGGGTGTATCCTGCATGGATGCACAGAGTGTCAATCTTACTCATTGTTTTTCGTTTTATTTCCTGCAAAGTTAATTTCCGTGGAAAAAACATACAATATTTGTCTTAAATTTGGAAAATGTTTCTAAATTCGTTTGTTTTTCCAATCTGAGTAGAATGGAAAAACTGACAATAGCCATCCTTTTGGAATATTTTTCTTTGCCATGAATGGAATACCTATCGATTCAACCGACATCGACATCCTGCGCTGCCTGCAGGAAAATGCACGCCTGACCACCAAGGAACTTGCGGCCAAGGTGAACCTCACAACGACTCCTGTATTCGAGCGCTTGAAACGTCTCGAGAGGGGAGGTTATATCAAGAAATACGTAGCCGTCCTGGATGCCGAGAAACTCAACATGGGTTTCGTGGTCTTTTGTTCTGTCAAACTCAAGCAGATGAACAAAGAGGTGGCGAACGATTTCATTTCCGTAATCAGGGACATCCCGCAGGTGGTCGAGTGCTACAACATCTCCGGAGAGTATGATTACATGCTGAAGATCCATGCACCAGACATGAAGTATTACAATGAATTCATCATCAATGTCCTTGGTACTGTGGATTCCATCGGAAGCATCCTGTCATCCTTCGTGATGGCTGAAATCAAGAACACGCGGGCTCTCTACCTATGATTTCCACGATTTGACAGTTTCCTGCTTTTTTCGTAATTTGCAAAAGTTCTATTATACTCACTCGTTATGAAAAGAATGGCATTGCTGCTGCTTGCGGTTGTAGCCGTGTTGCAGCCACTCAGCGCAGACGAAGGCATGTGGCTTCCCGCGCTCATCTCCCAGAGAATAACCGACATGCAGGCCAAGGGCTTCAAACTCACTGCAGATGACATCTACAGTGTCAACCAGGCCTCACTGAAGGATGCCGTCGTCCTCTTCGGCGGCGGTTGTACAGGCGAAATCGTGTCTGACGAGGGGCTTCTCCTGACCAACCATCATTGCGGCTATGGCTACATCCAGAGACACAGCAGTGTGGAACATGATTACCTCAAGGATGGTTTCTGGGCCATGAACCGTGATGAAGAACTGCCCAATCCCGGACTGTCGGTGCGTTTCCTCGAAAGGATGGAAGATGTTACCGATGCAGTCCTTAAGGGGTACGTCAAGTCCATGACCGAACTCCAGAGGGATTCGGTCATAAGGGTGAACTCGGCAGGGTTGATAAGCAAGGCTGTCGAGGGTGGCAAGGGCCTCAGGGCGACGGTAGAGGCTTTGTACTATGGAAATCAGTATTTCTTGTTCGTCTACAAGATCTACAGGGACGTCCGGCTTGTCGGTGCGCCCCCGTCCTCTATCGGTAAGTTCGGAGGAGATACGGACAACTGGATGTGGCCCCGCCACACCGGTGATTTCTCTATATTCAGGGTCTATGCGGGGAAAGACAACGAACCGGCCGACTATTCCGAAGACAATGTCCCGTTCCGTCCGAAAAGGTCTTTCAAGATCTCCAGGGCCGGCGTCAAGACCGGAGACTTTACCTTCGTTTACGGCTGTCCCGGCAGCACCAAGGAATATGTGACCTCCGATGAAGTCAGGTATGTGTCAGAGATCTCTGATCCCCAGAAAATCGACCTGAGGACCAAGAGGCTGGACATCCAGAAGAAATACATGTCCCGCGACCAGGCTGTACGCATCCAGTATTCTTCCAAGAATGCCTCGGTTTCCAATGCATGGAAGAAATGGCAGGGTGAGGTCAAAGGCATCAAGAAGATGCACACGGTTGCGGCCAAGGAGGATTTTGAAGCTCGTTTCAAGCAGTGGGCGAAAGGCGGCGAGTACGACGGCCTTGTTGAAAAGCTGGGCGGACTGTACGAGCGGCGTGATCCTTTCTATCATGCCTATGAATATTATTCCGAAACGATCAGAGCGGTCGAGCTGCTCCAACTTGCTTCCAGCGTCGAGAGGTCTCTTATCGAGAAGAGGCCGGTGAAGGGCCTTGCCGAATCGTTCTTCAAAGACTACTATCAGCCGATTGACGAAGAAACGTTCCTTGCGATGTTTGACGCATTTGACAAGAACATGGACCAGGGCTTCAAGCCTGCATATTTCAGGGACGAGCTGGCAAGGCATGGTTCGGTGCAGGCATGGAAAGACTATCTCTTCGCCAATTCGATATTCACGGACAAGGATAAGGTTGCTTCCCTGACTCCGGAGGATCTGGACAAGGTGGCCGCGGATCCTGCTTGCGAATTATCCGATGCCTTCACTGCATGGTATGCCGAGTTGATCAGTCCTGTCATAACTGAAGTCAACTCCGAGATCCGTCTTGCTTATCGCGATTACATGAGGGCTCAGATGGCATTCGAACCTGAAAAGGCCTTCTATCCTGATGCCAACTTGACATTGAGGGTGGCTTATGGCCAGGTGGCCGGTTACTGCCCGGCTGACGGAATGGAGTACGCCCCAGTTTCCACTTTGAAGGGAATAATCGAAAAAGACAATCCGGACATTTTCGACTATGACATTCCCCAGACGTTGAGAGACTTGTATGCACAGGGTGGTTATGAGGACCAGCCGGTCTGCTTCCTGGCTACCAACCACACTTCCGGCGGCAATTCCGGTTCACCGGTCATCAACGCCGACGGCAACCTTATCGGAATCAATTTCGACAGGGTTTGGGAAGGTACGATGAGCGACATCGTCTACGATCCGGAAGTCTGCAGGAATATCTCCCTGGACATCCGCTATCTGCTCTTCGTGGTGGACAAGATAGGGCATGCAAGCTACCTCTTCGACGAAATGAATTTCGCCGACTGACAAGCGCCTTTCGATTGAATCAGCCTGGAATCTGGTAGGCGAGCCTTTCGTCTCCGGATTCCAGGTATATTATTCCGCAGTACCTGAAGCCTTTCTTGATGATGTTGTGCTGCATTATCAGGTTGTCCCGGTGTGTGTCTATCCTCAGGCTGGCATCCCTCGACATGCACCAGTCTATCAAGTCTGAGAATATCCCGTGCACTTCTGGATAGCTGCCGATCCTGTGGATCACATGGTAAGGAAGAGTGTCTTCCAGCCATTCGCCTTCATAGATCCTGGCATAGGTAGGTTCTGGGGAGGCTATGAAAGCAAAGTAAGCTACGATCCTTCCATCGTCTTCGACCACATACCCGTTTCCTTGACGGATGTCTTTGAGGATGATGTCTGTGGAAGGATAGCCACCGGTCCACTGCTTGAGGTTGCCGGAAGACCGCATGATCCCTTTGGCGGCTTCGAGCACGGACATGATGGAGGGAACATCCGGTTCCAGGGCTTGTCGTATCAACCTTTCCATGTCTGCTACCTGTTGATCGCGATCCATCCGAACGACCATCCTTCCAGTTCAGGTACTCGTAGAATGACATCAGCAGAGTCTCGTTCAGCCTTCAGGACGGTGTCCCTGCAGCCTTGTCGCTTGTAGATGAATTCCGGAAGCGGAGCCCCTTCGGGATCCCCTGTCCGGAGCCTCAGGATGTAAGAATCCTGTCCGGATATGCTGCAATTGAGCAGGGCTACGGAACGAAGCTTCCCGTCCGGGGTACAGCGTGGAACGATGGCGCTTTGGGCAAAGCTTTCCATCACTGCAGGCAGGGTGCTGCCGGATGCCCAGTCAAAGGCATGGAGCATGGCAAGGCGGGTTGCACCGTTTATGTCGGTGGAATAGGAAGGAACGACAGCGAGCCTGGCTTTTCCGCGGGTGAGGAACCTGATCCTCCCTAAAGCTGATGAATACCTGACTGACTTTGACATTCCAGGACTGTCCAGGTCTTCGAACAACGTCCTGGCGGGAGCCTCCGTTTCAGTGAAGCCTTCGGTAAGCTTACGGCCTGACAGGAGGTCCCAGGAATCCTGGTCGACTACTACATTCCTTTGGGAAAGTATCCCGGCAAGTTCATCATCGCTGGTTCCCCTGACGACTTCTTCGTCCAGCATCAGGACCCGTGGAGCTTCTGCCTCGGGTGCCATGGGAAACCCCAGCGTCTCCATCTGGACGGCCTCGCTGCCGGCCGATGTGACCGCCCAGGCCCATGGATCTTCGCCTGGCTCCACGTCCCTGAACACAAGGTTGGGACTGATGTACGGGTCAATTCCTGCAGGAGCGGTGCCTTTGTTGAATGAGGCATATTCCCTGGCGAAAGGTTTGTACTCGGCCAAGGCCTTGAAATAGTTGTCTGCGTACCATGTCATGGGCTCGTTGTTGCCGCAGATGATGGCGTAACTCATCTGGGTGGCTCCCATGGAAAGATAGAACATCGTCTCGATGCAGATGCCTTTCGGGGACTTGCCGGTCGCCTTGTGGACATAACCCTCTATTTCTGGTGCAATCTCGGTGATCGAAGGGTCAAGCCTTCTGATCTGCCTCGCGATGCCAAGTCCTTTCTCGACCATCCCTCGTGGAGAGTGGTCGTTGTAGAATCCATGCCCCGGCCTGGAAACAGGTGCCATCCCGGTCTCTTCCTGCATGGCTCGGAACATCGGGTTCCAGTCCCATCCTTCCAGAAGCTTATGGTGGAAGTTGGCATGCTGGAGCCCCATCCGTGTCTCGGGAGAAACCCTGTGGACACCCCGTGATATGGCTCGGACGATTCCGGCCAGGCTCTCCTGTCCGAAGGCAATCCATTCCTTGCGGACCTGGCCGTCGCCTTCGTTGTCCAGCAAGGCATCTACAAGGGTCTGGCGAGAGAATGAATGACCGTATTCTTTGTTGAATAGCGCTATGCAATATTCGCAGAAACAACCTTCGGTTGCCGGCGGATGCTGTGTTATGCGGAGGTCGTCATCCAGGTAGAAGCTGTGGGGATGTACTTCCCGCGCATACGGGACGAAGGCCTCTTCCATGACTTTCAGGTACTCAGGTTGCCGGGGACAGTTGACAGTGTTGGTGACCTGTCCGTCCGGACCGACCATAGTGTTCCAATGGATGGTCGGATCCTTCCTGGATCCGATGTTTCCGACGATCTGACCGTCTCCGTGGCCGAGAGCGACACCCTGCAAGGATGCTATGATGCCCGCTTCGCGGATTTTCCCTGCAGCGGCACCCATTGCCTTGGCATGGGGTTCATGCCAGTCGAGAGAGTGAGTGGCAGGGTCGTTGCTGCAGAACCAGACTTCATCGCAGAAATCATATTTTCTGAAGGCGTCCAGCAGCTGAGCCGTCAGCAAGCTGTCTTCATGATGCTGTGGCCACAGGCGGACCATCATCCTGAAACCGTCATCGGCTGGCTTTGTCCCAGCTACCCGTTCTTTGGGGGAAGAACAGCCTGCGATCAGCAGTACTGTTGCTGCCAGGCAGCAGTTGAATGCTTTCATGTGCGTTTTCATATCCTTGCTGTCTTGGATGCGACTGAAGCTGCAGCAGCTGCGAAATCTTCACCTTGGGAGGCGTAGATTATGCCTCTTGAGGAATTTATGAGCAGACCGCCTTTGGCATTGGCTCCGCTTGCGATCACTTCTTCTGCGCTGCCTCCCTGGGCGCCGACTCCAGGTACGAGGAAAAAGTTGTCAGGGCAGAAAGACCTTATTGATTTCAGTTTGTCTGCCTTTGTGGCTCCAACTACGAACATCATGTTGTCCGGGTTCGAAACCTGCATCATTTTCTCCATTACCGCCTGATACAACGGCTTGCCGTCACTTGTCGCTGTCTGGAAATCGAAAGCGGATGGATTTGAAGACAGGGCTACGACGATTGCGAAGCGTCCTGGGTAGTCCAGGAAAGGCGCCACGGTCTCGCTTCCCATGTAAGGCGACAGGGTCACTGCATCGAAATCGAAGGTCTCGAAAAGGCTCTTGGCGTACATTCTGGCCGTGTTGCCTATATCTCCACGCTTGGCATCGGCGATGATGAACTGGTCCGGATGGTTGAGCCTGATGTGTTCAACGGTCTTTCCGAGGATTTCCAAACCTTCAGGGCCGAGGCATTCATAGAAAGCAAGGTTGGGTTTGAAGGCAATGCAGAAAGGTGCAGTCGCGTCGATTATACGTCGATTGAATTCCAGGACCGCTTCGCCGACACTCCGGCCGGACTTGATACATTCCGGGATTTTTGTATAGTCAGTGTCAAGTCCGACGCAAAGCATCGTCCCTTTCTTCTTGATTTGTTCGTAGAGCTGGTCGGTTGTCATCTTTTATCCGTAATATTCATAGAACTTGGCGATGGATTCCATGCCGGCGAAAAACTGTGAGAGCAGGTAACTCTCGTTGGGGGAGTGGATGGTGTCCCGCTCCAGTCCGAAGCCCATGAGCAATGGATCAACCCCGAGGATCTTCTGCATGTCTGCGAGCACTGCTATGCTGCCGCCTCCGCGGCTGGGTACCGGCTCGATGCCATAGACTTCTGCCATTGCCTTCGAAGCCGCCTGGAAGGCCGGCGAGGAGATCGGTATGAGGAAGCCTTCTCCGCCTTCGCAAGGTCTGACATCTATCCTGCAGTACTTTGGGGCTATCTTTTCAAGATGTTTCTTGAACAATCCCGTGACCTTTGCGCTGGACTGGTTCGGGACCAGCCTCATGGAAATCTTCGCATGGGCAGTGGAGGGGAGTACGGTCTTGGCTCCCTCTCCGGTGTATCCTCCCCAGATCCCGCACACATCAAGGCACGGCCTTATCCCTATCCTCTCGAGAGGAGTATATCCCTTTTCTCCGCGCAGCTCCCTGACTCCGACAGACTCCTTGAATTCCTTCAAGTCGAAGGGCGCCCTTGCAAGTTGCTTCCTGTCGCTTCGGGACAGCTCGACCACGTCGTCATAGAATCCGGGGACAGTAACCCTGCCGTCTTCATCGATGAGGCTTGAAATAATGTCGCACAAGGTCTGGATGGGGTTCGCCACGGCACCGCCGTAATGACCGGAGTGAAGGTCCTTGTCCGGGCCGGTCAGGGTTACTTCCAGATATGCCAGGCCGCGCATGCCGCAGTTGATGGAAGGGACCTTCTCTGAAATCATCGTGGTGTCGGAAACCAGGATGACATCCGACTTAAGCATCGATTTGTTCTCTTTCACCCACGAAGGCAGGGAAGGACTTCCGATCTCTTCTTCCCCTTCGAATATGAACTTGACGTTGTGCTTCAGCTTGCCGGAATGGACAAGGTATTCAAAAGCCTTGATGTGCATGAACAACTGTCCCTTGTCGTCATTAGCGCCTCTGGCATAGATGGCGTCCCGCCCAGTGGGATCTTTCCTGATCACCGGTTCGAAAGGATCCGATTCCCATTTTTCGAGAGGCTCCGGAGGCTGGACATCATAATGCCCATAGACCATCACGGTCTTTAAGGCCGGATCTATTATCTTTTTGCCGAAAACCACAGGGTTGCCATCACTGGGATAGACTCCGGCTTCATCAGCACCGGCTTCCATCAATAGGACGGCGAGTCTTTCCGCGCAAAGGCGCATGTCTTCCTTGTGGTCAGCCTTTGCACTGATGGAAGGGATTCGCAGGAGAGAGAACAGTTCTTCAAAGAATCTCTCCTTGTTTTCTTGGATATACTCTTTCATATCTTGGTTCATCTTTACAAATTTAATAATAATCTTGACTAACTTTGCGAGCCATGAGATTGTTTTTCCTCTTATTCTTCATCGTTGTATTCCTGGGCTCCACCGCTCTTGTCTGGGCTGTTTTCTGGGGGCTCGGGAAAATAGCCGGCTTTTTCTTCCCGGCTGCGGCTGCCATTGGCAAATGGGTCGGAGTCATAGCGGCAGCGTGCCTGATGCTCTCGTACTTCTTCGGCTTCCTTTTTGGCTGGAAGACTGTGAAGGTGAGACGAGTGGACCTTCCTTTCAAGAATTTGCCCGCTGGATTTGACGGTTACAGGATCGCCCAGGTTTCCGACTGGCATCTTGGCACATATTCAAAGAACCACGCCACCATAGAAAAGGAAGTACGGAAGCTGATGGCTGAGAAACCGGATTTGATCGTCTTCACCGGTGACATCGTGAATTATGAACCTTCAGAGTTGAGACCATTCATGGAATTGCTTTCAACGCTGGATGCTCCTGACGGCGTGTGGTCCATAATGGGGAACCATGACTATTGCATGTATTATCTAGGGAACACTCCGGAAATACAGTCAAAGCATATCAGTGAACTGCAGGAGCTTGAAAGGTCTATGGGATGGAAGATGCTGTTGAATGAACACATAGTGATCGACCATGCCGGCGACAGCCTGGCCCTCATAGGGGTGGAGAATGATGGAGAACCTCCATTCCCCCAGTATTCCGATCTTCCCAAAGCTCTCTCAGGCTTGCCTGATGGTATCTTCAAGATCCTTCTCAGTCATGACCCGACTCACTGGAGGAGGGAAGTGCTCCCCCGCACTGACATCGACCTTATGCTTTCGGGGCATACTCATGCCTGGCAATTCCGTATCGGGAAACTCTCTCCTGCGATGTTCGCCTTCAAAGAGTGGGGCGGCCTTTATGAGGAGGACGGCCGGAAACTGTTCGTAAGCACAGGTTCTGGAGGAAACATCCGTTTCCGCTTCGGCGCATGGCCTGAAATAGATATCCTTACATTGCGGAAGGATTGACCTTATTTATAATCTTTTTCCAAAGATGAAGATTATTCGTATCTTTGTCTTCGGCAATGTTGAAATACTTTCAGATAGTGTTGGCTTCCTTCGTCGCTTTCTTTGCGGTGAAGTGGGCCTATTTCAAGATCCTGAAGATTGCAAAAGACAGTCATATCGTTGACAATCCCGATTCCCGTAAGCTCCAGAGGCGCCCGATACCAGTCCTGGGTGGAATAGCCGTCTTCTTCGGCCTGATTGCAGGAATCTTGGCCGGAGCGTCACTTACATATCTGATGAATGGGATTCCGGAGAGATACCTGGCTCCTGTCCTGTGTGCTTCAGTGATCATGATTTACACAGGCGCGATGGATGACATCCTCGGGCTTAGTCCCAAGGTACGTTTCCTGATTGAATTCTTTACGGTCCTTGCCCTTATCTATGGCAGCGGTGCTTGCATCGACAGTTTCCATGGACTTTGGGGTATAGAAGAGTTCAGCTGGTGGTATGCCGTGCCGCTGACCCTTTTCGCAGGGGTCGGAATCATCAACGCCATAAACATGATAGATGGCGTGAACGGGCTTTGCAGCGGACTTTGCGTAGTGTGCAGCATCATGTTCGGGGTGATGTTCCTCAAGGTTGACGATATTCCCAATGCGGTGCTTGCATTTTCACTTGTTGCGTCCGTCCTGCCTTTCTGGTTCCACAATGTGTTCGGCAAGAAGAGCAGGATGTTCCTTGGTGACGCCGGAACCATGATGATCGGTATCATAATGGTCTGGTTCACTATCAGTGCGTTGAGAAGCGACTCTTCCGTACATCTCATGGCCGTTCATAAGAATTCCAGCATGATCGCCATGACTCTGGCCATACTCAGCGTCCCTGTTTTCGACACCATCAGGGTCATGATGCTAAGGATTTTCCATGGCAAGAGTCCGTTCTTCCCTGACAAGAACCATCTGCATCATGTGTTCATAAGGGCTGGAGTGAGCCATTCCGTAACCACCATCATCGAGATTTCAATCAATCTCATGATCGTCGCGATCTGGGCTCTAAGCGCCAAACTGCATGCCGGAACAGACGTGCAGCTCTACATAGTCGTCCTGACATCGGTGCTGTTGGTCTGGGGACTCTTTTTCTTCTTGAGGATCCATGAGAAGAAGCACACTTCATTCATGCACAGGCTGACAAAGTTCGGAGTCAAGAGCCATTTCGGGCACACCGAGACCTGGCTAAGGCTTGAAGGTATAATGGACGCTCCCCTTGCCGATGAGCAGGACAGTTTTGATGGGGATGAGCTTCCGGGACGCCGTCAGCTGGCCGATTTTCTCAAGGGAAAGGCTGAAGTCTTTGTCAGCGACATCAAGAAACGCAGCGGCGTGGATTCGGAACAGGTAGATGCCATCGTGCGTGAAGGAGTGGAGTCCGGTGCCATCAGAGTGGTCAGGGCCCTTGAGGACGGGTCACCCGACATCATTACCTTGATCGAAGAATAATCATGAATGATTTCATCATTACATTACTCCTTATGGGGGCTATGTCCTCATCAGGGAATATGCCATTCTGGGCCACTGCCAATCGGTTCGGCGTCATGCCGGAGTGGAATGGAGGCTTAGTCTGGGCAGGGGCTTCTACGGAATATGACGGATCGAAGACTGTCCAGTGGCGTTGGGGCGCTTCTATGGCTGCAGCCTTGGAAACACCGCCTGCAGACCTTCAAGGCAGCGGAGTCCGCAGCCGTCTTATGGTTGACGAGCTCTTCGGAAGTCTCAAGTGGAAAGTCTTCTCCCTTGACCTTGGAATGAAGCACAATGAGCAAGGATTCCTCTCTTGTGCACCGTCCCTTGGGTCGCTTTCATCCACTGCCGGCCATCTCATCTGGAGCGGAAATTCAAGGAGCATCCCGGGATATTCATTGAACCTAGAACCTCTCAAGGTCCCTTATACCGGTGGCAGGCTTGTCCTCCGTGGTTCCTATGGAGACTACCGTACATTGGACGACCGTTTCGTCAAGGGCGCACTTGTCCACCATACCAAGTTGGGGATAGATTTCCGGATCACGGAAAGGCTTTTCTTCTACGGTTCCCTGGACCATTATGCACTTTGGGGAGGAACCCATCCGGTCAATGGCAAGCGTCCGTCCGGTTTGGGCAATTACATCCGCGTCGTGACCGGCTCCAGCGGGGGAAGCGGCAGTACTGCCAGCGATCAAGCCAATGTGCTTGGCGACCAGAGGGGAGCGGAGATTTTCGGCTTGAGATGGAAGGGGGAGGGATTGTCCCTGGCCTTCCAGCATGACATCCCCTATGACGATGGTTCTGGCATGGGATTCCAGAACTTCCCGGATGGCGTGAACACCCTCCACTTGAGTTTTGCGGACAAGGACGCTTTCATCTCGGATGTCCTCTTTGAATATGCCACCACGATGTGGCAGTCAGGGACAAGGCACGACCGGCCCCTTCCGGACGGCGGGCGCAAGATCGTCGGGGGCGGAGACAATTATTTCAACAACAGCGAATACAAGTCCGGATGGACGTATCAAGGACGTACCATTGGTTTTCCGTTGTTCTTCCCGGCCGGGACCAGGCTGGGAGCCTGGGATCCGCGTGGGACTGTCCTCGGGGTCGAGAACAACCGCCTCAAGGCTGTCCATCTCGGGATTTCAGGGAAACTGTTCAGGAAAGCTCCGTACAAGTTGATGCTGACCTCAAGCCGTAACCATGGGCTTTACGCCAATCCGTATGAAGGGGAGTCTCAGTGGGGGAAGGATCCGGGTACCGTCGATGAAACCTCCGTCGGACAGTTCAGCGGGGCGTTCATGGGAGAGGTCCCGATGGGGAACCTGTCGCTTGTCTATGGACTTTATGCAGACAAAGGGAAGGTCCTGAGAGATGCTTTCGGGGCTACGGTCGGCCTTCGATGGAGCCTCAGCCCTTCCAGACTTTGAGGTATTCCTGAAGAGCCCACATCTCGTCCCTGTACTTGGCCGCCTGGCTGAAGTCCAGTTCTGCCGCAGAGTGTTCCATCCTTCTCTTGTCTTCTGCGATGGTCTTTTCGATTTGTTCCCGGCTCATTGCCCTGATCACGGGATCCTGTAGGACTGCGGCAAGGTCTGCCTTCACGAAGCCTTCGGAGTAAGCGGTGTTCCCGTCACGTTTGGAGTCATGTCCCAGTCCTACTGAGACTTCGCCCCTGCCCAGTTCGCTGGGGTTGGGAATATAGGTGGGTTCTGACACCGAATCCTTTGCGCTGACTCTTCCGCTCGGCCCGTTCTTTATCCACGGGTTCCCTCCGGTACCAGGACCTGCCGAAGGGCCTGAGCCTGCCGAAGGACCGTACAACTCTGAAGCAAGGATGTTCCGTTTCACCTCCACCTGTTTCGGTGTAATCCCATGGATCTTGTTGTATTCGATCTGTTTCGTCCTTCTCCGGTTGGTCTCCCTGATGGTCTGTTCCATGGAATCAGTAACGGTGTCTGCGTACATTATCACCAGTCCGTTGACATTCCTGGCAGCGCGGCCGGCCGTCTGGGTCAAGGCCCTTCCAGACCTGAGGAACCCTTCCTTGTCAGCATCAAGGATCGCTACGAGGGAAACGGTCGGAATATCCAGGCCTTCCCTGAGGAGGTTGACTCCTACAAGGACATCGAAGAGGCCGTTCTTGAAATCCTCGATGATCTCCACTCTTTCGGAAGTGTCCACGTCAGAGTGAATGTACCTGACCCTGACACCGATCCTGTCGAGGTAGTCGGTCAGTTCTTCGGCCATCCTCTTGGTGAGGGTCGTGACCAGAACCCTTTCGTCATTCTCGGCTCTCTTACGGATTTCTTCCACCAGATCGTCCACCTGGTTCTTGGTAGGACGGACTTCGATCGGCGGGTCCAGCAGGCCCGTAGGCCTGACCAGCTGCTCTACTACAAGCCCTTCAGACCGTTCCAGTTCGTAGTCGGCAGGCGTCGCGCTCACATAGACCTTCTGCCCTGTGATGGCGTTGAATTCATCGAATTTCAAAGGCCTGTTGTCTGCTGCGGCCGGAAGGCGGAATCCATACTCTACAAGGACGGATTTCCTAGAGTGGTCCCCTCCGTACATCGCCCTGATCTGCGGGATGGTGACATGGCTTTCATCGATGAACGTTATGAAATCGTTCGGGAAATAGTCAATCAGGCAGAATGGCCTCTGCCCGGGCTTACGGCCGTCCAGGTATCGTGAATAATTCTCGATCCCGGGGCAGTAACCCATCTCCTTTATCATTTCCAGGTCATTCTCGACCCTTTGCTGGAGCCGTTTGGCTTCCAGTCCCTTGCCGATCTCGTTGAAATAGTCTATCTGGGCCTTCAGGTCATCCTGTATCATGCTGACGGCCTTGATGCTTCTTTCCCTTGTGGTTACGAAGTTGGTGGCAGGAAAGATAGGGACTTCATCCAGGTCTTCAATCCTTGCACCTGTCACAGGATCTATCAGGGACAGGCTATCCACCTCATCCCCGAAGAATTCTATCCTGACGGCTTCGTCCGAACCGCCCAGGAACACGTCCACGGTGTCTCCACGTACCCTGAATGTCCCTCTTTTGAAATCGATCTCTGTCCTGCTGTAATTTGCATCGACAAGATGGTACAGAAGGCGGGTCAAGGATCTGGTCTCTCCTTTCTTTACGGTTACCGACTGGGCGTGGAAGTCTTCCGGATTGCCTATGCCGTAAAGGCACGACACGCTGGAAACCACTATCACATCCCTCCGTCCGGACATTAGGGCAGAAGCGGCGCTCAGGCGGAGTTTGTCAATCTGATCATTGATGCTCAGGTCTTTCTCGATGTAGGTGTCGGTAGTGGGAAGATAGGCTTCTGGCTGGTAGTAATCGTAGTAGGATACGAAATACTCCACGGCATTTGAAGGAAAAAAACTCTTGAATTCGCCATAGAGTTGTGCTGCCAGGGTCTTGTTATGGCTCAGGACCAATGCAGGACGCTGCAGGCGTTCTATGACGTTGGCCATGGTGAATGTCTTTCCGGAACCTGTCACTCCAAGGAGCGTGACATCTCCTACTCCCTGCTCCAAAGCATTGCAAAGTCCGTCTATCGCCTCCGGCTGGTCGCCGGATGGCTTGTAAGGTGATTCTATTCGGAATTTCATTTCTTAGGTCCCTGATCTTAACGGCTGGGAACAAGTGCATCCAACGGAATCCTTGCCAGGAAGATCGCAGCCTTGCCGGGCTTACCGGCCGTAGAATAATAGCTGACCCACAGTTCCTTCCCTACGACAAGCAGGCCTGGGTAACTGGTGTCACCGTCTGACGGCAGGGTGAAGACCTCCTGGAAATCTCCATTTGCATCTCCGCGCAGGATCACCGTCTTGCAATGGTTGCCGATTGCGTATGACCTTGTCCCGACCAGGATGGTTCCGTCTTCAAGCACAGTGAAATCCTGTCCGCCTATCTTGAGTCCCATGCGTTTCACATCCCAATCGGTGTATGGTGCCTTTGCTACGCCCCATTCTCCTCGGTTGTCATCGTTCCCTGAATCGTCATGGCGGATCATCATGAGCATCCTCCCGTCAGGAAGGAAACGGAGCGTGGTCTCATTCGCAAAGCCCTTGCAATCCAAGGATTTGACTTTGTGATAGCTGACTCCATCCTTCGTGCTGTACAGAACCAGGTCTCTTCCTCTCTCTCCAGATCCATAGCTTACGCCATAGCCGGTATCACCGTTCCAGGTGACCCTCCAGAGCCAGTTGGTCTTATTTGACGGGTCGGGGCTCAAGACGATCGGCTCCGGCTTGGAAAAAGACTTCCCGTCCTTGGAAAACATGACGTAGCCATGCTGATTGACAAGTTCCTTGTTCCTGTAGGTCGAACCGCCGAAAAGAACCATAAGCCGGCCGTCTCCGGTCACGCTCAGTTTCGGATCCCTGCAGTCGATCCCTTCCAGTCCTGCGTCCAGGACGGGCTTCCAGGATTTCCCGTTCTTTGATTCAAGGATCATGATGTGGCCCTCGGCATTGCCGTTCTCATCGAACACGTGGCTGAAGCCTTCGCGGAAGGTGATGTAATACTTGCCGTTGAATCTTACCAGGTCAGTGAATGCAGCATGGGTCCCTTTGTCCCAGATTTTCTGGACTGAATATTTGAAAGAGCCTTCCTGTGCATGTCCTGCGGTCTCGGAGAACATGAAAGCAAAGAGAGTGAGAGTGAAGATGACGATTATTCTTTTCATGGCTGTTTCCATTTGCTGGTTTATTCAAGTTGTTTCAGTTCATGGTCGGCCTTTATCTTGTCGATGATGGCGCAGACGACCTTGAAGGTGCGGCTGTCGGAGCGGTAGTCGGCCGGAGCGGTGAAGCTGACCCTGCCCTGACGTTTCAGTTTCTCGGCAAAGGCTTTTTTCTTGGCATTCGTTGGATTGTAGACGGCAATCGAGTGGCCTCCGAACATGGTCACGATCTTCATGCAGGGAATGTCTGTCTCACCGTCACCGAAATAGATCATTTGAGGATAGGGGATCCTCTTCTTGTCTTCGGCAACGCTCTCGTTTACCTTCTTGTTGTCATGGGCGCTGAATATTCCCTTGTTGATCTTGAAGATGAACTGTGTCTTTGCGGTGTAGTCGACTGCGATGCCAGGCCAGACGGCCTCTCCTGCTTCATTGTAGATATAACTGCATGCGAATATGTGCTTGAACTCAGAGGCAATGGGGGAGCCTTCGATTATTTCCTTCAAGCCGGAAGAGTTGATGTAGTGCTCTATCCGCACTCCGTGCGCCTTCCCATATTCATTGATCAGGGAGAACCATTCCTTTACTCCATCGAAAAGTTCTATGTCCTTGCCGAACTTCCGGAAATCGCTCCGCCGGAGGGTGATGTCGTTCTGCCTGGCTTCATCGAACATCATCTTCATGTACGACAGCACATTGCTCGCGTCCTGTCCGGCAGCAAGTCCGTCGCTCATGGTCCAGAATTCCTTAGGGGTCTTTCCGACTGCCTGTATGAATCCGAATTCCTGCATGTTTCCGGGGGAGAGCGTTCCGTCGAAATCGTAGATCAGTGCTACAATAGGTTTCCTTTTCATGGCTCTGAAAGAATTAATTCACCACAAATGAAGCGATTTTACAAATTATCCGGCTTCAGTGACAAAGATAGCATATTCTCGGATTTGAAAATTCATTTCGGATGACTATTTTTGTGATATGGATCATTATTTATCTCTACTTCAGAAAGCTACGGCTAAATTCTGGGACAAGTCCGCCCTTAACACGATAGACGGAGAATCTTTCACCTATGCACAGATGGCGACCCTTATCAGGAAATTCCATCTGTTTTTCGAAACCATAGGAGTTGCCAAAGGAGAACATGTGGCCCTTTGGGCACGCAACAGTGCCCGATGGGGGATGTCTTATCTTGCCATCAACACCTACGAGGCTGTCGTGGTACCTATCCTGGCGGATTTCACTCCCGAAAACGTGGAGTTCCTGCTTGGGCATTCCGACAGTGTCGCCCTGATGACCAATGCTGACAAGTTCGCAAAACTGGATCTTGGGAAAATCCCCGAAGTCCGTTTCGTCATGGATGTGGACAACCTTAAGGTGTTGTATTGCAAGGAACCTGAGGTCAAGGCTGTTTGGGAGAACATCGACAACCTTTTCGCCGAGAAGTACCCAGCTGGTTTCGGGCCGGGTGACGTCAAGTATCCTACCGACAACTGGGACGACTTGGCTGTGATCAACTATACATCGGGCTCGACCGGCAATCCCAAGGGCGTCATGCTGACGTACAGGAATTTCTGTGCGACAATCGAATTCAGCCAGGTGAACAGGCCTACGAATGAGCATCAGAGGATGATTTCCATGCTGCCGATGGCTCATATGTACGGTCTCGTGACAGAATTCATCTATCCATTGTGTTATGGGACGGCCATCTACTGGCTGGGCAAGACTCCCACTCCTACCACCTTGATGAAAGCTTTCCAGCAGGTGAAGCCTTACCAGCTCATCACTGTGCCGCTTGTCATGGAGAAGATTTTCAAGTCCAAAGTCAAGCCTATAGTGGACAAGCAGCCTGTGAAGTTCCTCTGCAGCGTGCCCGGGATCAAGAACATAATATTCAAGAAGATCCACGACAAGATGATAGATGCTTTCGGGGGCGAGGTCCAGGAATTTATCCTCGGCGGTGCGCCTGTCAGTCCGGAAGTTGAAAAGTGGTTCAAGAGAATCAAGCTGCCCTACATGGTCGGCTATGGCATGACGGAGGCTACTCCCTTGCTGGCTTATGTCGGCTACAAGGACTACGTTGCCGGTTCCTGCGGCAAACCCGTGACTTGCGCTCATGTGAGAATCGATTCCGAGGATCCGGAGCACATCGCCGGAGAAATCCAGGCCAAGGGCGATAACATCTGCATCGGCTACTACAAGAATCCCGAGGCCTCGGCCAATGCCTTTACGGATGATGGCTATCTCAAGACCGGGGACCTGGGAATAATGGATAAGGATGGAAATATATTCATAAAGGGCCGCAGCAAGTCGATGATCCTTTCTGCCAATGGACAGAACATCTATCCTGAGGAAGTGGAGGCCATCATCAATGACCAGCCGTATGTCGGGGAATCCGTGGTTGTCGACAGGTCTTCCAAACTGGTGGCGCTGGTTTATCTGGACCAGGATGCGATCAAGCGGGATGGGCTTGATGCCGAGACTGTCTCCGATCTCCCTGAAAGGATCCGTGTCAATTCCAACAAAAAGCTACCTTCTTACAGCCAGCTGACGCGGGTGGAGATTCAGGAGAATCCATTCGAGAAGACTCCGAAGATGTCTATCAAGAGGTTCCTGTACAAATAGGCCTGTTCTTTCTGACGGTACCCTGAAACGGTACCGTCTTTCGTTTGACGGTTGTCGCTGGTGACATTTTGTCAGAAATGATGTTGTGGAACGCAATTTGACGCTCCAAGGTACAGGCTGGCCGGTCCCCCATCTTAACGTGCCGAGGGTGGCAATGGCCCAGGGCAGTCATCATCGGCCAGCAGTAACAGGACAAGATAATATTAAAAGAAGACAGAGATATGAAAAACAAAGGACAGATTGGAGTAACTACCGAGAACATATTCCCGGTCATCAAGCAGTTTCTGTATTCAGACCATGAGATATTCCTAAGGGAACTTGTAGCCAATGCAGTCGATGCCACCCAGAAGATGAAGGCGCTCTCCTCCAGTGGCGAATTCAAAGGTGAACTCGGAGACCTGAAAGTAGAAGTCCAGCTGGACGAGAAAAAGAAGACCCTGAAAGTCATTGACCGAGGAATCGGAATGACGGCAGAGGAAGTCGACAAGTACATCAACCAGATTGCTTTCTCATCTGCCGGAGAATTCCTTGAGAAATACAAAGACCAGAACATAATAGGTCATTTCGGGCTTGGTTTCTATTCCGCTTTCATGGTCGCAACGAAAGTGACGATAGAATCCCTGTCATGGAAGGACGGCGCCGAACCTGTACTCTGGAGTTGCGAAGGAGATCCTGAGTTCGAGATGGGACCTTGCAAGAAGAGCGACCGTGGAACAGTCATCACATTGTTCCTCGACGATGACGCAGCCAGGGATTACGGCACCAAAGGCAAGATCAGCCAGCTTCTGGGCAAGTACTGCAAATTTATGCCTGTCCCGATCGTGTTCGGAAAGGAACAGGAGTGGAAAGACAAGAAATATGTAGACACAGACAAGGATCACATCGTTAACGGCATAGAGCCTCTGTGGACCAGGAAACCTTCAGAACTTAAGGATGAGGACTATATAAAGTTCTACAAGGACCTCTATCCGATGAAGGAGGAACCTTTGTTCTACATCCATCTGAATGTCGACTATCCTTTCAACCTGACCGGGATCCTTTATTTCCCCAAGATCAAGGAAAGGATGGCGATCGAGAAGAACAACATCCAGCTTTACTGCAACCAGATGTTCGTGACCGACCATGTGGAGAACATAGTCCCGGACTTCCTGACACTTCTTCACGGTGTGATCGATTCCCCTGACATTCCCCTGAATGTCTCCAGGAGTTACCTGCAGGCTGATGAGAACGTTAAGAAGATATCCACCTACATCACCAAGAAAGTGGCTGACAGGCTTGAAGAAATATTCAAGAACGAACGGAGTGCATGGGAGAACAAATGGGACAACCTCAAGCTTTTCATTGAATATGGCATGCTCTCCGATGAAAAGTTCTGCGAGAGGGCTCTCAAGTTCGCCCTGCTGAAGAACACGGACGGAAAGTTCTTCTCATTGGAGGATTACCGGAAGGCCATTGCCGACTCACAGACAGACAAGGACAAGAAGGTGGTCTATCTCTACGCAACCGATTCCGAGACACAGTATCCTTTCATTGAAGCTGCCAAGAACAAGGGATATGATGTGCTCCTTATGGACTGTGAACTGGATTCTCACTTTGTCAACCTTCTCGAGCAGAAGATTCCTGACACCAGGTTCGCCAGGGTGGATTCGGACTCCGTGGACAATCTGGTCCCTAAAGAGGAAAAGGTCAAGCCCGAACTGGCGGAGGAAGACAAGAAGGGGCTGGATGCCATGTTCAAGGCCGTGCTGCCGAAAGAATATGAGTACTACATCGAAGCCGACAATCTTGGAGAAAACGCGGACCCTATCCTCATAACCCGCAATGAGTTCATGAGACGTTACCGCGAGATGAGTGCGCTAGGCGGCGGCATGAATTTCTACGGCGAGATGCCGGAATCCTTCAACATTACGGCAAATCTCCAGAATCCATTGATGGCCAAGATAGTAGAAGGGATGAAGGAGAACAAGGACAAAGTTGAGGAATATGCTTCCGGAAGCGACGCCCTGAAACAAGTCACCGACCTTGCCTTGCTTGCCAACGGTCTCCTGAAAGGGAAGGCATTGTCCGATTTCATCGCCCGCAGCAACAAGGTCCTGGCTGAGGCATACAAGGGATAAAAAAGGCGAATTGCGGCCTTCTGCATTTGTGAAATAAGGTTTTTTTGGTTATCTTTGTCCGTTGTGATTATCTGATTATGGCGGACATTGAACCGATATTTCCCCTTGATCCAGAGAAAGTGTACTATTCAATGGATGAACTGACCCTCGACACTGAAGAGGGCCAGAGGACCATGAAAGTCGGTGCTTGGCTCAATTCCGACCCGGTCCTGATCCATAAGCTCATAGTTCGCCAGAAGACTCTCCATGTGGATCAGATCGAAGTCTATAATCCATTGATGAGCAAGCTTAGACGTGCTGATCCTCAGTACTATAAGCAGTACATGGGACTGAACGTAACCATCGATTTCCCCGGTTTCTCGTCCGACATCCTGGCAAAGATCCCTTTCGAGAACGATCCTATCGGTTTCTACAAATGGTGGCGCAAAGGCAAGCATGAAGACAAGGTGTATCTTTCCAAGGTAAACCAGTTCCGACTCTTCCAGAAGGTTTATCTCATGGAGCCGAAGGTGATGCTCAAGAAGGACATCCTTTTCTTCCAGTCTTTCTGACGACCGCCAGCCGTTTTTATCTTTTTTTTGCTAAGTAAAAGTTTTTGATTATATTTGGGATAGTTGAACTTGTTACTAACTATTCAAATTTAATCACAATGACTTACAAGATTATCGACATTCAGGGCATAGGACCTGTCTATGCTGAGAAGCTTATTGCAGCCGGCATAGAGACAGTTGACCAGCTTCTAGAAAAGGGCAAGACCCGCAAGGGCCGCAAGGAACTTGAGGATGCTACCGAAATCGCAGGCAAACTTATCCTGACATGGGTCAACCATGCAGACCTTTTCCGTATCAAAGGTGTAGGCCCTCAGTTCTCCGAGCTTCTCGAGGCTTCCGGTGTTGACACCGTAAAGGAACTTCAGCACAGGGTCGCCGCTAACCTCGTCGCAAAGATGCAGGAAGTCAATGCGGAAAAGAACCTCACCAGGGTCGTTCCCACCGAGGTTATGGTCCAGAAGATGATCGACCAGGCCAAGGAACTCCCTCCTATGGTTGAGTACTAGCAGTCGAAAACAGTCAATAGGGCGGCGACCGGTTTCCGGCCGTCGCCTTTGTTTGTGAATATGGCTGAAAGCTCAATAGTTTTTTATATATTTGTAAGTTAAAAGAAAAGAAGGGATGAACAGGTTTGGAGTTCTCTTTATCATCTTTGCTGTCGCAGTTTCTACGGTGGCATGCAGGAATACCGCTCAAGTGAAGACTGACCCTGATTATGAGATGGCTTACTCTTTGGATGGCGTCTCATTCGAGATGGTAAAGATTCCCTCCGGAAACTTCACTATGGGGCTGTCTGCCGACAACCGGCGCAAGGTCACTCATGGCATCGTCCAGCCGGTAGCGCTTGATGGCTTCGTAATCAGTGCAGAGCCGGTGTCGCAGTCTCTTTGGACTGTAGTGATGGGCTCCAATCCCAGCCAGGTACAGGATCCCGCCGCCCCTGTCGACATGGTTTCCTGGGCCGATATCCAGAAATTCCTTTCAAGACTCGGGAAACTGACCGGGAAAGTGTTCTCCCTGCCTACTGAGGCACAGTGGGAGTATGCCCAGAAATTCTGCCATGACAAGGGCTTTACGACTGTCGCAGAGTGGTGCCAGGACAGTTATGACGAAGTGCCTGACGATGCTACGAGCGATGACTATTTCAAGCCTATGAACCTGATGGTCAATCCCGCCGGTCCCAAGGTCATTGACGACAAGGTCGTCCGTACCACTCTCGAGCGGATGCGTGTGGCTTCCCACACAAGGCGCACACATGTAGGGTTCAGGCTTGCCCAGGTTACTGAGGATGTGCTTGATGACTCCATTCTCGGCCCGTTGGAAGGAATCTCCATAGACAGGGAAGAGACGGATGCCTTGGACGGTGTGCCGGAAAAGTTTACTGTCGGGGACGTCTCTTTTGCTATGGTCAAAGTCCGCGGGGGACAGTTTACCATGGGATTCAACATTACCGATTCCCCTTATCTGGATTTCACCATTCCGGACAACGAGAAGAACGCCCATCCTGTGACTTTGGATGATTATAAGATAGGGGAGACTGAGGTAACGATCGGGCTTTGGCTCGCTGTGATGGGGTCTGTACCTTATCTTAATGACGCCAAGGATCTTCGCAAGCCTGTCTGCAATGTCTCCTGGTACGATTGCCAGACCTTCCTTAGGAAACTGAATTCCATGACAGGCCGGAAGTTCAGGCTGCCTACCGAAGCTGAATGGGAATATGCGGCCCGCGGAGGGGCGATGTCCAGGCATTATGGTTTCAGCGGCGGAAACGAGATGAAGACAGTCATGTGGTTCCTTGACAATGCAGGTTCAAAACCACAGAATGTGGCTACGAAGAAACCTAATGAGCTTGGCTTGTACGACATGAGCGGAAATGTCTGGGAATGGTGTTTCGACCGGGCTTCCGAATATCAGAGCGAGCCGGCGGTCAATCCCGTCGGAGCTGCTGAAGGAGGTACCAGGATCCTGAGGGGCGGCAGTTGTGCCAGCCGGTGGGATGCCTGCAGGATAAGTAACCGCTCCTACATGCCTGGCAAGAACATAAAGGGTACTTTCGGACTTAGACTGGCTTTGTGACATGGAAAGACAGAAAAGGAATTCCATCTTGATATTGGTCGTCCTGGCCCTTCTCGGTACGGCCTATCATTTCGTCTGGGGTGGGTCGGAGACGCCTGCGGAAGAGAATCTCACCCTGCTTGAAGGCGAAGCTGCCGGGCAGGACAAGGATATTATGACCCGTCTTGAGATTCCTTACAGGCTGGAAGACAATGAAAGCTGCATCATAGAACACATGGGCTATGCCCTTTCATACAATTCGGACTACCGGGTTCCTAACTGGGTCGCCTATGAACTGCTTTCCACTGAACTTGAAACCGGATTCAGGAGCAGGGAAGACAGTTTCGAACCTGATCCGCTCGTGAAAGGACGGCAGGCCTATGACAGGGACTATGTCGGCTCTGGTTACGACCGTGGCCACATGGCTCCCGCAGCGGACATGAGATGGAGTTCACAGACGATGAAAGAGAGTTTCTACCTCAGCAACGTCTGTCCGCAGAACCACAACCTCAACTCGGGAGCCTGGAATGACCTTGAGAAGCAGGTGAGATACGAGGCTCGCTACTACAAGAAGGTTTGGGTAGTCTGCGGTCCGGTTTTCGAGTACAACAATCCCCGCCATATTGGCCAGAACCATGTGATGGTTCCGGATTCGTTCTTCAAGGCTTTGCTTACCAGGAAGAAGGATGGAAGCTATGCAGCTATAGGCTTCATATTCCCGAATGAGGCATGCGTCCGTAACCTGACCTTATATGCGATGACCGTTGATGAGCTGGAAGAAAAACTTGGCATGGACTTGTTCTTCAACCTTGATGCAAAGGATCAGGACGAGGCGGAGGCTGTGATGGATCCTTTCGGAGACTGGAGGATCAGGGACGAGATACTGAAAGATTAGATCTGTTAACATATAATTGATAACCATAACGATGGAAGAAATGCTCAATTTAACCTGTCTTCATGACAGCCATCTGGCTCTCGGAGCCAAAATGAGTCCTTTTGCAGGCTTCGACATGCCTATACAGTATTCATCGATCACTGAGGAGCATCTCGCGGTGCGCAAGAACGTCGGGATGTTCGATGTCTCCCACATGGGCGAGATATTCGTCAGCGGCCCTGATGCTGAGAGATTCGTCAACCACATCTTCACTAACGACATCAGGCCGATGGCACCCGGCCAGGTGCTTTATGGAATGATGCTCTATCCTGATGGCGGGACCGTCGATGACCTTCTGGTCTACAAAGAATTCGAACCCGACCACTATCTGCTGGTAGTCAATGCTGCCAACATAGAAAAGGATCATCTCTGGATCAAGGAACACAGCGAAGGTTTCGATGTCAGGATCGACAATCAGTCCGACAGTTGGGGACAGATTGCATTGCAAGGTCCCAAGGCTGAAGAGACTCTTGTGAAAGCGCTTCCATTCGCTGCCGAAGCCGCCGGCTTGACTTTCTACACCTTCAAGGATTTCGAGGATGAAGGCCAGAGGGTCATCATCAGCCGTACCGGCTACACTGGGGAGGACGG
>CADBMD010000175.1 GCA_902795735.1 uncultured Bacteroidia bacterium | reverse complement strand
ATGGGTGAGGGGCAACATCGAAGCTTTTGGAGGTGACCCTTCCAAGGTGACGATAATGGGCGAATCGGCCGGAGCCATTGCCGTCAGCATGCTCTGTGCTTCTCCTCTTGCCAAGGGCCTGTTCCGTGGAGCGATATCCGAGAGCGGTGGGTCTTTCTGTCCTGTTGACAGCATCAGGGTAGACAACAATGGGATACGCGACCTGGCTGGTTCAGAGCGGTTCGGAACGGAATTCATGAAGCGCATTGGGGCCTCTTCCCTGGCCGACCTGAGGGCCATGTCATGGGAGAAATGGGTAGGGGATGCTCCGACCATCGGAGTCGGAGGATTCTGGCCGACCGTTGACGGCTATGTCCTTCCGGACGACCAGTATAAAATGTACTTTGAGGGTAATTACAACGACGTGAATGTCTTGATAGGAACGAATTCCGACGAAGGAGCCATGTTCTGCCGCCCGACGACTAAGGAGCGATACGAATCGGACATTATCCGGGAATATGGTCCCTTCGCAGAAAGGATGCTGGAACTGTACCCCGCCCAAGACGACGATGCGACTTTCGGCGCCTTGTCCGACATATTCCGCGAAACAGCTTTTGCCTGGCCGACATGGGCCTGGGCAAAACTGCAGCGGAAGACCGGGAAAGGAAAGGTATTCATGTATTATTTCGATCAATTCGATCCAGACCGTCCACTGTTCGGAGGCCCTGGTGCCATGAAGCCCAGAGGCGCCAACCACGCATCCGAGATGCAGTATGTGTTCGCCACGCCATGGAAGCCATTTAACGAAGGTGACAAGGCTGTCAGTGAAGCCATGCATTCCTATTGGGTGAATTTTGTCAAAAACGGAGATCCGAATGGCAAAGGTTTGGCACGCTGGCCAGTTTACCGCGACGGCAAGAAAACCGTCATGTTCTTCAAGGATGGCACAAGGCTGATAAGGACTCCCAACAGAGAGCAGCTACTGCTGATGGAAGATTATTTTTCTTGGAAAAGGAATATTCAGTAAAAATGCGTACATTTGCATGATAAACGAACATTCCTTATGATTTGTGCAATCATGACACCCATGTCTGCCAGTGTACCCAGCGGTGCACAAGGGAATGTTCCTCTTTTTGTTTCGTCCGGCCATTTCATTTCCAACTGAGATGGTCGTTTTTTTAATGCAGCAACTGAAAACTGAACGACAGCGGTTCTATGAAAGAAAGGAAAGGAGCAACTCTTAAATTGGAAAACGGAATGGAATTCCGCGGGTTTTCCTTCGGTTACGATGGCCCTGCCGATGGCGAAGTGGTTTTTTCCACGGCAATGGTAGGCTATCCTGAAAGCCTGACTGATCCATCATATTCCGGGCAGATCTTGACGGTCACTTACCCTCTCATCGGCAATTACGGCGTTCCTGAAGAGGGTCCTGACAAGAATGGGATCTCCAGGAATTTCGAGTCAGAAAGGATCTGGGTCAGAGGAGTGGTTATCAGTGACTATTCATTCGACTACAGTCACTGGGATGCCGTGAAAAGCCTTGATGAGTGGCTCAAGGAGCAGAGAGTTCCGGGAATATTCGGAATCGATACGCGTGCTGTAACGCAGGTCCTCAGGGAGAGAG
Source organism: uncultured Bacteroidia bacterium (assembly GCA_902795735.1). GTDB lineage: Bacteria > Bacteroidota > Bacteroidia > Bacteroidales > UBA932 > Cryptobacteroides. Next base: position 6,813 of record CADBMD010000175.1, on the reverse strand, counting down.
GCTCTATGCTTGGAATGATTGTCCCTGATGGCGATACGAAAGATTTCCCGGTGGACGATCCGAACCTGGCCAACCAGATAGCGATCGTCAGCTGCAAGGAACCTATCCTTTATGGCGAGGGAGAGAAGACCGTGGCCATGGTGGATTGCGGCGTGAAGCACAACATCCTCCGCTGCTTCATGGACAGGGGAGTAAGGATTCTCCGCGTGCCCTGGGATTTCGATTTCAACACCCTTGAATATGACGGGCTCTTCATATCGAACGGTCCCGGAAACCCTCAGTTCTGCAATGTCACTGTCGCAAACCTGCGCAAGGCCATGGAGGGGAATAAGCCGATTTTCGGAATATGCATGGGCAACCAGTTGCTCGCCAGGGCCGGAGGTGCCAACACCTATAAGCTGAAATACGGTCACCGCAGCCACAACCAGCCTGTCAGGATGGTGGGCACGAACCGTTGCTTCATCACCTCCCAGAACCATGGTTTCGCGGTGGATGACAAGACTTTGGGGAAGGACTGGGAACCTTGGTTCATCAACATGAACGACGGTACCAATGAGGGTATCCGACATAAATACAAGCCTTTCTGTTCGGTTCAGTTCCACCCGGAAGCTTCGAGCGGTCCGACAGACACCAATTTCCTTTTTGACGAATTCATCGGGAAGTTATGAAAAACACAGACATAAAGAAAGTGCTCATCCTGGGTTCAGGGGCACTCAAGATCGGCCAGGCCGGCGAGTTTGATTATTCTGGTTCACAGGCCCTCAAGGCCCTGCGCGAAGAGGGGATCGAGACTGTGCTGATCAATCCCAACATTGCCACCGTGCAGACATCTGAAGGTGTCGCCGACAAGATCTATTTCCTTCCGGTCACCCCTTTCTTTGTCGAAAAGGTCATCGATAAGGAGCGGCCGCAGGGAATCCTGCTCTCTTTCGGGGGTCAGACTGCACTTAACTGCGGTGTAGAGCTCTATGAAGGCGGCGTGCTGGACAAGTACAAGGTCAATGTCCTCGGCACTCCCGTCCAGGCCATTATGGACACGGAGGATCGTGACCTCTTCATCAAGAAGCTTGACGAGATCAACGTCAAGACGATAAAATCCCAGCCTGCCTCCAACATTGACGAAGCCAGGAAGGCTGCTTCTGAACTTGGCTATCCCCTCATTGTCCGGGCAGCATATGCACTCGGCGGGCTTGGGTCGGGGTTCTGCGACAATGAAGAGCAGCTTGAAGAAATCTGCGAGAAGGCATTCTCTTTCTCCCCGCAAGTGCTTGTCGAGAAATCTCTTAAAGGCTGGAAAGAGATTGAATATGAAGTTGTCAGGGACCGCTACGACAATTGCATCACGGTCTGCAACATGGAGAACTTCGACCCTCTCGGTATCCACACCGGCGAGAGCATCGTCGTCGCCCCTTCACAGACTCTGTCCAACAATGATTATTATTTCCTGAGGGAACTCTCCATAAGGATAGTCCGGCACATAGGCATAGTGGGCGAGTGCAATGTCCAGTTCGCCTATGACCCCGATGCAATGGACTACAGGGTAATCGAGGTGAATGCCAGGCTGAGCCGTTCCTCGGCTCTTGCTTCGAAGGCCACAGGCTACCCGCTTGCTTTCGTCGCTGCCAAGCTGGGTCTTGGCTACGGCCTGTTCGACCTGAAGAATTCTGTCACGAAGACTACGCCTGCCTTTTTCGAGCCCGCCCTGGACTACATCGTCTGCAAGATTCCCCGCTGGGACCTGAGCAAGTTCCATGGAGTTTCAAGGAAGATCGGGTCCTCGATGAAATCAGTGGGAGAAGTCATGGCCATTGGCCGCAGCTTCGAGGAAGCCATCCAGAAAGGCTTGAGGATGATCGGACAGGGAGCCCACGGATTCGTCGGGAACAAGGAACTCCAGGTCCAGGACATCGACACAGCCCTGCGCGAGCCTACCGACAACAGGATATTCGTGATTTCCAAGGCGATGCGAGCAGGCTACACCGTCGATCAGATCCATCAGCTGACAAAGATAGACAAATGGTTCCTAAGCAAGCTTGAGAACATCGTAGGTACTTATGAGGAACTTCATGCCTACGGATCTGTAGATGATGTACCGGAGGGATTGCTGAGACTTGCCAAGCAGGAAGGCTTCTCGGATTTCCAGATCCAGAGGGCCGTGTGGAAAGATTCCGGCAGCTCTGCCGTCAACATGGACAAGGTCCGGGAATACCGAAAGTCGCTCGGCATCGTTCCGGTTGTCAAGCAGATTGACACTCTGGCAGCTGAATTCCCTGCCTTGACAAACTATCTTTACCTGACCTATAATGGTTCCAAGAGCGACATCAACTATGAGAACGATGGGAAATCCGTGATTGTGCTTGGCTCAGGAGCCTACAGGATCGGATCTTCCGTAGAATTCGACTGGTGTTCGGTGACTTGCCTCAAGACCATCCAGGAACAAGGCTACCGCGGAGTGCTCATCAATTACAATCCCGAGACCGTGTCTACGGATTACGATGAATGTGACAGGCTCTACTTCGATGAACTCACTTTCGAAAGGGTGATGGACATCATTGAACTGGAAGCCCCGCATGGAGTCGTGGTGTCCGTCGGAGGGCAGATTCCTAACAACCTCGCCCTCAGGCTCCACGAGCATGGCGTTCCAATCCTCGGCACATCCGCGACCGACATTGACAAAGCCGAGGACCGCCACAAGTTCTCCAGCATCGTGGATGCTCTTGGAGTTGACCAGCCTGAATGGAAGGAGCTTACAACCATGGAGGATGTAGAAGACTTCATCAGAAGCGTAGGATTTCCAGTCCTTGTCCGTCCGTCTTATGTGCTGTCCGGAGCCGCCATGAATGTCTGCCATGATGAGCAGAAGTTGCGTCATTTCCTTTCGCTTGCCTCAGAAGTCTCCCAGGAGCATCCGGTCGTCGTCAGCAAATTCTACCAGAGGGCGAAGGAAATCGAATTCGACGCCGTTGCTGACAGCGGAGAAATCATCGCCTATGCTATCTCAGAGCACATTGAATATGCCGGGGTCCATTCAGGTGACGCCACCATCCAGTTCCCTCCGCAGAAGCTTTACGTTGAGACCGTCCGCAGAATCAAGAAGATTGCACGGGCGATTGCAGGAGCATTGAGCATCTCAGGGCCATTCAACATCCAGTTCCTGGCGAAAGAGAACGCCATCAAGGTGATTGAATGCAACCTGAGGGCTTCCAGGAGCTTCCCCTTTGTCTCCAAGGTCCTGAAGATAGATTTCATCGAACTGGCCACCAAAGTGATGTTGGGGCTCCATCCTGCTGCTCCTCAGAAAAGCGCATTCGACCTGGACTATGTGGGTGTGAAATCGTCCCAGTTCAGTTTCGCAAGGCTCGAGGAAGCCGACCCGATGCTGGGGGTGGACATGAGTTCAACCGGCGAGGTTGGCTGTCTTGGAGATGACCTGAATGAAGCCATCCTCAAATCCCTGCTTTCGGTCGGACAGAAGATTCCGGCGAAGAGGATCCTTCTTTCCACCGGAGACCCGCTCCAGAAAGCAGACATGCTCGGGACATGCAGGCTGCTTGTGGACAAAGGCTATGAGCTTTTCGCCACTGGCGGCACCTACAAATATCTTGTGGAGAACAGCCTTCCTGCCACTAAAGTCCTATGGCCCAGCGAGTGCGACAAGCCCAACTTCAAGGGAAGGTTCAAACCTGCCGTGGAGATGATCCAGAACAAGGAGGTCGACATGGTGATAAATATTCCCAAGGATTTCAGCGAACTGGAGCTTTCCAACGGCTACAAGATCAGGAGGGCTGCCATCGATTTCAACGTACCTCTCTTTACGAATGCACGCCTTGCCACGGCGTTCATCCGTTCATTCTGCAGCATGTCCCTGGATGAAGTCCAGATAAAGTCCTGGGATCAGTATTGATCCTGAAGGCTACAGCTTTTCAAGTTCTTCGGCCCACAGCCTGACTTTGGCGTCAGATGGCATCCGGAAATCACCTCGAGGGGAGAAACTCACGAGGCTGACTTTCGGACCGTCGGGCATGCAGGAGCGCTTAAACTGCTGGGAGAAGAACCTCCAGTAGAATTTCTTCAGCCAGCGGAGGATTGTCTCAGGGGTATAAGAGCCTTTGAAGGCGCGGCAGGCCAGGAAATGGATCTTCCTTGGAGAATAACCGTACCGCATGAAGTTGTAGATGAAGAAATCATGTAGTTCATAGGGGCCTATCAGGTCCTCAGTCTTCTGCTTTATTTCACCCTTCTGGTCAGCCGGCATAAGTTCCGGACTTATAGGAGTGTCAGCAATGTCAAAAAGGATTTCCGCCACGCTTCTCGAACCTTGGGCAGGGGGAGCGGTGAAGACATTCTTGGCCGCCCACTTTACAAGATGCCTGATGAGGGTCTTGGGAACAGATGCATTCACTCCGTACATTGACATGTGGTCACCGTTGTAGGTACACCAGCCCAGCGCCAGTTCGGACAGGTCTCCTGTGCCGATGACAAGGCCGTTCTCCTGGTTGGCAGTGTCCATGAGGATCTGTGTCCGCTCCCTTGCCTGGGCATTCTCATAGGTAGAGTCCATGACCGTAGGATCATGGGCGATATCCTTGAAGTGCTGCTCCACGGCCGGCACGACGGAAATCTCCCTGGAAGTGACACCAAGCGCTTCCATCAAATCAACGGCATTGGATTTTGTGCGCTTGGTGGTTCCCAGACCGGGCATGGTTATGCCGATGATTCCGGAGCGTGGAAGTCCCAGCTTGTCAAAGGCCATGGCCGTGACTATCAGGGCCAGGGTGCTGTCCAGTCCTCCGGAGACGCCTATTATGGCCTTGCTGCATCCTATGTGTTCCATCCTGGCGACAAGCCCGGTCGACTGGATGGACAGGATCTCCCTGCAGTTGTCTGCTTCAAGGGCCGGGTCGCCTTCGGGGAGGAAGGGATGTGGTTCGACTTGACGGTAGAGTCTTGCATCAAAATCGGTAGGTGCAGCCTCGCCAAGGTCGTAACGTGAATAGAGACCTGAATATTCACACGCAGAAGTGCCGTCAGGAGCCATTCCCCGGAACGAATTCTTTTTCTGCCGCTGGATATTCAGTTTTTCTATGTCAAGGTCTGCGAAGACTATGCTGTCTTCCATCTGGAAGCGCTCATTCTGGGCAAGGGTACGCCCGTTTTCGCAGATTATCGAAGAGCCCCCATAGACTGTGTCCATTGTGGATTCCCCGTAACCGGACGAACAATAGATATAGCCTGAGACTGTACGGCCGGACTGGTTGGATATCAGCTCCATCCTCTGGCGGTGCTTTGCCATGACCTCGTTCGAGGCCGACAGGTTGACTATTACCTGCGCTCCCGAAGGAGCAAGGAAGGACGAAGGCGGGATCGGAGCCCAGAAGTCCTCGCAGATTTCAATCCCGAAAGTGGCTTTGCCGACAGTGAAAAGCAGGTTTGGGGAGATGTTGCACTTCTGGGAACCGTACTTGATGACTGAATCAAAGCCATCCCTGTAGTAGTTGCGACCGTCATCGACGAAGCGTCCGGTAACCTGGTTTGTGGGTGAAAGGAAATCCGATCCGGAGGCGAACCACCTTCCTTCATCGAACTCTGCATAGGTAGGAAGGTATATCTTGGGAACGATCCCCTTGATGCCACCGTTGCGGATGACCACGGCACAATTGTAGAGCCGTCCCCTGAAACGGACGGGAGCTCCGACTACTACGGTGACGTGCTTGCCCCTGGTGTGCCATGCAATCTTGCCGACAGCATCTTCTGCGGAAGACAGAAGGAGATCCTGGGCGAACATGTCAAGGCAAGTGTATCCGGTGACCGAAAGTTCAGGGAACACCACCAAGGATGATGCCTCTTCTTCGGCCTTGTCGATAAGCTTGCAGATGGAGTCTCTGTTAAAACCAACGTCTGCCACTTTAACCCGCGGGACAGCAGCGGCAACTCTGAAGAATCCGTAGTCCATGATGAAAGTCTCGTTATGCATTTGCGGCATCATTGTCCTTGTCCTCGGCAGAGAGGCGCTCCCGTTCCTTGCGATGGGCATTGTTGACAGTCACGGCAATTCCACGATAGAGGAAATACAGGCCGATGAGGACGATGCAGATGTCTGCCCAAAGTTTGCCTTCGCCCGAAAAAAGCGAAGTGATCCCGAATGCCAGGATGAAAAGGGCGAATATGAAATAGAGTATGTTAGTGTATTTTGACATGGAATATCAAAGTTGTTAAAGTGATTCTATCAGTTTACGGAATATGCTGCACATCTTCCCGGCTGCTGCATCGGCTGCCTTGATGACATCTTCCCCATCATTCTTGTAGTCGGCCGCATAATCGTCGTGAGCTTCGTTGGTCACTACGGACATGCCGAAGACTGGTATGTCTGAATGCCTTGCAGCAATGACCTCGGGTATGGTCGACATCCCGGTGACATCGCCCCCGATAATCCTGATGTACTTGTATTCGGCAGGGGTCTCATAGGTAGGTCCTGTCCCACCGTAATAGACACCTTTGTGTACCTTGATGCCAAGGGAGCCTGCGATTTCCTCAGCCTTCGCGATGAGTCCCAGGTCGTACGGGCGAGTCATGTCGGGGAAACGAGGGCCGAACTCATCCATATTGGGGCCGATCAAAGGATTAGGCTGCTGGCAGATATGGTCCCTGATGATCATCAAGTCGCCTATCTTGTAGGAATAATTGACTCCACCGGCGGCATTCGAGACAAAGAGGTACTTTATGCCGACGCTGATCATTACCCTGGTCGGCAGTATGACCATGTCCATCGGATAGCCTTCATAATAATGGATGCGTCCCTGCATCATTATCACT
>CADBMD010000174.1 GCA_902795735.1 uncultured Bacteroidia bacterium | reverse complement strand
TTTGCGGCAGCTATTGCCTGCGTGGCTCTTTTTTCCTCCTGTGAAAAGGAAGAAGTGCAGCATACCGGTGATGTGACCGGGAACCTCTATGGGGTTTGGACTCTGACCACTAAAACTGAGACTTATCAGGCCAGTGATGGCAAGCAGACGACCCAGCAAGCGGATTATTCAGGTGTCCATTTTTATCTTGCGATGGGAGAGTTCCCTTTCCCTCATGCATTAGTCAAAGAAGGCAGCTTTACGGAATTCGACTTGGAGGATGTCGACGTCGATGGCTCGTTTATCGCATTCGATGCAGATAAGAGGGTCCTCGATTTCAAGAACAGGCTCCGTCTTTCGGATTCCTTAGCCAAGTACACCATGACTCTCGACGGAGTCTTTGATGTCCTCGAACTGACAGACAAGAGACTCATCATCCAGAAGACCAATCTCCTGGGAACCGTGATAACATATACATATACCCGCTACAAGTAGCGGGCATTTTTTTTATTATTGGGTGTAAAGATCCCTAGTTGTTCCCGAGAACGACGGCCAAGGCATCGCGGAGGCGTGCGGCTTCTCCGGTGCCTACTTTCTGTTCCAGCAGGGAGGGAAGGGCACGCAGCTCTTCGTCAGTTACCCCCATGTTCCGTGCTCCGGAGACGTGCGCCACAAGCTGGGGCTCGCATCCGGGCAGGGCGGAAATTGCGCTGACTGTGACGATTTCCCTGTCGGCGAATGAAAGGTTGTTCCTTGCGAATATGTCTCCGAAAAGATGGGCTTTCAAGTAGTAGTCTGTCGCCGGGACGAAGGTATAGTTGAATGGCTGCCCGGTAAGGCGTGTCTGGACTTCGGTTCCTTGCTTGAGTGCATTGTAGTCAGGGGAAAGAGGATCGGCATCTTTCCCGGGAGCATCGGTGATTCCGGCAGCCTGCCTCTCTTCCAGGACTTTCTTGAGCGTCCCCAAAGCGTTCAGGGAGCGGGGGAATCCCGTGTAGGCGTAGAGCTGGGACAAGGCCTCTTTAGCCTCGCTGACAGTAAGCCCATTGTCCAATGCTTCCGTGATGGCTGTTGCAAGTCCGGACTGGTCTCCTTTAGCCTCAAAGGCGGCTATCGTGGCAAGGCCTTGCCGGCGAAGTGAAAGTGAATTTTCCATTGTTAGTGATTTGGTATCGGATTCGTTGAGATTATACCCGAGGAGACGGGCGGCATTGTTCGAGAAAACATCTTCTTTGGAAAGACCATGCGCGGCCAGGCGGGCCTCCAATGCTTTCTTGGCTCCTATGAGGGCTGGGACTGCGACATAGGGATAGTCTGACCCATACAGGATGTGCGATGGCTCGCTGATTGTCAGGAGAGACTCGATGGCATCGTCAGTAGCTGCTCCTGCCAGGTCGAAATACATGCGGGAGATGTTGGCGTCGACATCCACAGGTTTCATGTAACCTTGCTTGATCATGACCGGAAGCAGTCCCTTGAAGCGGGGGAGGGCATTGGGCAGGAAAGACCCGCAGTGCGGGACCACCACTTTCAATTCGGGATAGCGCACGAGAACGTCGTGTGCGACCATGTTCAAGATTGCCCGGGTGGTTTCTGCCAGGTACTCGTAAGAAGCCAGCGGTACGGACGCTATCAGCGCATCATTGACTGCAGATGGCTTGTGAGGATGGGTGATTATGACGGCTTTACGTTCGTTCAGGAAGGCCATCAACGGCTCCAGTTCAGGGTCGCCAAGGTACTGGCCATAGCAGTTTGAGGCTAGCTTTACACCGTCGGCGCAGAGAACGTCCAAGGCGTATTCGGCTTCTTTTATGGCTTTCTCGACATCAGGCAGAGGTATGGCTGCGAAGAATAGGAAGCGGCCGGGATGTGAGGCTTTGAGTTCGGCCGCTTCTTTGTTGAACTTCCTGCAGATCCTGGCGGATTCTCCTGCATCGCCGAAATAAGGCTGAGGGGCCGGCATGGTCAGGACGGATGTCTTGATCCCTGCCTCGTCCATGAACTTGAGGTGAGCTTCTACGTCCCAGGCTGGGATTGGGAAGCCTTCATCCATCTCCATTCCATGGGCAGTCACAGCCTTCATGTAGGAAGCCGGTATCATGTGACTGTGCATGTCAATCTGCGCCGTCGCCAGGGTCGTGCTTAGAATCATTGCCATGAACGAACTTTGTATGATTTTTCCAAAGGACATAGCCAGATGCCGTTATTCAACACTTTTGTACTGCTCGTCGGAGACGGGCTCGAGCCATTCGTTGGAAGCTCCTTCCTTGACATCCTTGTGCAGGGCCAGATGCTGCATCCAGCTGTTTGCTGCGGCTCCATGCCAGTGCTTCACGCCCTCGGGAATCTCGATGATGGTCCCTGGTGTGAGAGGTACGGCCGGTTTGCCCCACTCCTGGTACCATCCGCGACCAGAAACGCAGATGAGTACCTGGATGGCTCCGTGGTGGATGTGCCAGTTGTTGCGGCATCCGGGCTCGAATGTGACATTGGCATAGCCGCCTGGAAGCGGATTCAGATAACTCTGGCCGGTGAAATACTGAGCATAGGCATCGTTAGGCTGTCCTTTGGGCCAGGATGCGCCTCCGACCGGGTTGAACATTGTTATCTTGCGGCCTGTGAGACCGTATTTCTCACGCAGCGAGGCTGCTTCCTGCATCATAGGAGAGGAATGGTAACGGTCAAGGGCTTCCTGATCGGCCCATTCATCTATCAGAAGCAGGCCGTCCGGATCATCTGCCGGGAAAAAGTAGTCATAACGTAAGCAACCTTCTACAGCACGGATGCGGGCTGCGATTCCGCTTTCTTCCATTTCTTTAACGTAACCGCGGGCACCACCGTCTTTGCTGGTGTAGCGGATATTGATTGTGAGCTGGGCTTTGCAAGGAATGACCATGGCGAGTAATGTGAAGATTAGGAGTAATTTATTGGTATTCATAATGATGCTGTTGATTATGTTTCTGCTGCTCTATAAGTTGTTTTTCTTGAGCCACTCTCTGACAAGGTCTGCTCGCTTTGAATGGCTCTGGTTGTTGATCCACAGGCTGGAACTGAAGAATTTTCCTTCAGGAATAAGCCGTTTAGCATCGGATTCTACACCTGATATGCCAAAGTGGTGCAACCACTATGATGGTGTCATATTCCTCAACCTTCTTGTCCACGCTCAGTCACATCGTTTTCGGGATCCGCCTTTCCGCAAGAAACAAATGAAAGCATCGAAAGGAAGGTAAGTGTAATCAGTATCGATAATAACTTATTCATATTGACAAGGTAAAGGAATTACATGAATACATTTGTTCACAATGCAAAAGTAGTGAACATTTTTCTTATAATCTTTCATATAAAACTTTTCTATTTTCACTTATTGCACATTTATTCTTTTTTTGAAAAATGAAATTAAGAACTCTACGGAGCACTGTCTGAGGCAATATCTTGTAGTTCTCTTTCCGTTTTGCTAACTTAGCATACTGAAAAATTGCAAAACCGATATCATGAAAATGTTTTCCCGATCGATCGCTCTGCTTCTTGGAGTGTTTTTGGTTTTCAACGGGCTCGATGCCAGAGACCGCTCTGCCAAAGGAGTTAAATTGAACTATAAATCCCTTAATGCCAAGGCTCTGAAAGAATACAGGAATCCTGTCCATCCTGGGCGGAGTGGTTCCGTTCCGTTCTGGAACGGTTTTTCCTATCGTTTCATCTATGCTCCGGCATTCGAGTTCGCGGAAGTGCCCGGAGCAGTGAAATATCTTTTCACTGTCAAGCAGGCGGTTAAAGACAATATGACGGAAACCATGGACTATATCGGCAATGGCTACCGTAATTTTTCCGCAAAAGAAGCCGCTCCAGGTCCCGGCCCTTACAAAGAGTGGTCTTTCAAGGCTGATTCTCCGCAGGCTGCACTTACTCCGGTCTGGAACAAGATTCCTGTGGGCCGGACTGAAGTGGTTGTCGAAGGCTTGGACAAGTCCGGCAAAGTCATAGGTCAGGCAGGCAGCAGGACATTCTACCGCGATTTCCCTTTCCATGGTCCGTACACGGAGGCCCCGAGAGGTTATCATGAGGCAGCAGTGCTAACCGCCGTGTATTTCCACAAGATGCCCGCCATCCATCATTGGATTGAGAATGCCGGTCCTGATCTTTCGTACGAACTGAATGGCTATGCATGCAAGATTTACGGCGCTACGGTGAGGATGGAATGTTTCCTTGCTTCCCAGGTGCCGGCTCTACGTGAAGAAGCCCTTACCATTGCCAGAAATGCCGCGGAGTGCATGATGGGCAGCGCTCAACCTGCCGGGGCTCCTCTTGAATATTTCCCAGCAACATATTACCTGGATCCGGAAGACAAGACCACCGGTGAATATTATGTTCATCAGATCAACAAGGGAAAGACTATGTTCATGGAGGCGGTTTCTGCCACCTATGCCCTTCTGGACTTGTACAATGCGACCGGCGAGAAGAGATACTATGATTTCGCCATCCACATCGCCGACACTTACAAGCGTCTTCAGGCCGAAGACGGTTCGTGGCCGGTGAAAGTGGAATTCGATACAGGGGTGTCTGTCACCCCGGCTCGCAGCATACCTACGGCCCTTCTCCACCTTTTTGTAAGGCTGCGTGACGAATATGGCCTGCAGGACTATGAGGAAGCCCGGATCCGTGGTGAGGAATGGATAAAGAAGAACGTCCTGGAGTCATTCAATTTCAATGGTCAGTTTGAAGACCAGCCGACAGAGTCATGGTCCCAGTACCAGGACCTGACACATGGGCAGGCAAATGATTTCGTTACGTATCTTCTTGGCAAGGAGAAAACTACTAAAGAAGAAATCGCACAGTGCAGAGAGATGTTGCGCTTCTGCGAAGACCAGTTTACCTATTGGGACACGGTGGTCGGACCGGAGGGCTACAAAAGCATGCTCACCCCTTGTGTCTTCGAACAGTACAATTACCAGACTCCTATCGATGCCAGTGTGGTTGAAATGGCGAATTCGTACATCTCTTTGTATAGCGAGACAGGAGACAAACTCGCGTTGGCCAAAGGCAAGGCTTTGCTGGATGCAGCGGTAAAATCCCAGAGCCCGCTGACAGGCATCCTTTCGACGAAGTGGTTCTTCAATCCTGAGGTACCATATTCACAACGTACCCACTGGATCAACTGCGCTTATGCTTCAGTGCAGGTCCTTGAACGCTTTGCCCGTATGATGGGAGAGACCACAGAATAGTTGTAAATAGTCATGAGACAAAGAAATGCCTTCATTGGATTGGTCTTGAGCCTGATTGTTTCATCTTGCTCCAATCCTTCCACCACCGACAAGGCAGACAATTTCGCCGACGGTGTTACTGCGGCAATGCAGGGAGACGGTTCAGTAGACCTGGGACAGTTTTCTTGGACAAGAGAAGCGGCGGCATATTCCATCTCCGGTGATACCCTCTCCATAACGACCGCACCTGGGACGGATCTTTGGCAGAGGACTTACTATCATTTCAGGAATGACAATGCTCCTGTTTTCCAGATCAGTACTCGGGAGAAGTATTTCAGTTTCGTGGTGAAGACAGATTTCTCTGGCAGCCATCACCGCTTCGACCAGTGCGGGGTGGTCATGTACCTGGACAGTGAGAACTGGCTCAAGGGTTCTGTGGAATATGAGAATGATGAGTTCCAGCACCTGGGCAGCGTAGCTACCAACAACGGCTATTCTGACTGGGCTACCACAGCCATCCCTGCCGGAGTCAAGACCATGTGGTACCGTTTTTCCCGCAGGGCCGATGACTACTGCATAGAGTGTTCACAGGATGGCTTGACCTTCTCCCAAATGCGTGTCTGCCATATTTACAAGGGCGCCGATGAGATCTCTTTCGGCGTTTATGCCTGTTCACCTGAAGAATCTTCCTTTACTGCCGTATTCACTGACATGAAGATTACTGAATGTATGTGGAAGGCCCATGACGGACAGCAGCCAGATGAAGTTTAATAGTCCGAAATAATATCATGAAAAAGTTGTTATTCGTGGCTCTAATGGCGAGCCTGGCCTTGTTTGCATCCTGTGGGGTGTCACGTATCAGTCATACATGCTCCCAGCAAGCTCGGCAGGGGATTATTCCCGGAATCTTGTCGACTATTCTGGAGTCCATTTCTATCTTTCATTGAGCGAACCTCGTATCGCTCTGGCTCACTCAGGGCCTCAGCTACGAAATGCGTCTTTCCGGGACTTATAGAATCCTTGAAAAGACACGGAATAAGCTGGTTATCCAGAAAGAGTCCCTTGGCATCAGGACAGTCTATGTCTTCCACCGATACAAATAATGGAAGTACGGGCCGGAACTTGCCAGAATGGAAATATTTGTTTTTACGGATAAACTTTTCTAAATTTACCCGCTGGTATGTGCTCATCATTGACAGAAATAAATAACGATATTCAAAAGGCTGGCCCGCATGGACCAGCCTCTTTTGTTGAGAACGGTAAGTGTGTATTATCATTATAAGGTATGGACAGATTTGATCTGGTGAAGGAGTCCTTTGAAAAGAAGGAAGTCCCTGCGGAGGTTCCTAAGGGTAAGACCTCTGATTATTTCGGTGAGCTGGTCTTCGACCGGAAGATGATGTGCAAGTATCTCGATGCTGAGAGTCTCCAGGGCCTTTTGGATTGCATCGAAGGGGGCCATGCGCTGGATCGCAAGACGGCTGACGGAGTGGCCCGCGGCATGAAGGATTGGGCCATGAAGCATGGCGTGACGCACGTCACTCACTGGTTCCAGCCTTTGACTGAAGGTACCGCCGAGAAACATGATTCCCTGATCGACTATGACGGCAAGGGGGGAGTGATCGAGACCTTCGACGGCAAGATGCTTGCCCAGCAAGAACCTGATGCCTCCTCTTTCCCCAATGGGGGCATCCGCGCCACCTTCGAGGCTCGTGGCTACACTGCATGGGATCCGACTTCACCGGTCTTCATCCTTGAAGACACCCTCTGTATTCCGACCATATTCATATCCTACACGGGCGAAGCGTTGGACTACAAAACCCCTCTCAAGCGTTCTATCAAAGCCGTCAGTGACGCTGCAGTACCTATCTGCAAGCTGTTTGACCCTTCCGTCAGCAAAGTGTATTCGTATCTTGGTTGGGAACAGGAGTATTTCCTCGTGGACGAATCACTTTACTCCGCCAGGGCAGACTTGATGATTACGGGTCGTACTCTTTTTGGACATAATTCCTCCAAGAACCAGCAGCTTGATGACCATTATTTCGGATCCATACCTCCTCGGGTGACAGCATTCATGCGTGACTTGGAAGTAGCTGGACATAGATTGGGTATCCCTCTGAAGACGCGACACAATGAGGTGGCTCCCAACCAGTTCGAATTGGCACCGATCTATGGCGAGGTGAACCTTGCCAATGACCAGAATCAGATAGTGATGAACCTTATGAACCGGATTGCCCGCAAGCATGGCTTTGTGGTGCTTCTGCATGAGAAGCCTTTCGATGGGATAAACGGTTCCGGCAAGCACAACAACTGGTCGCTCGGTACAGACACTGGTACGCCGCTGCTCGCTCCCGGCAAAGACGCCATGGGCAACCTTCAGTTCGTGACCTTCTTCGTCAACGTGCTGGCCGCTGTCCAGAAGCATAATGCCTTGATGAAGGCTTCCATCGCCAGCGCGACCAATGCTCACCGTCTGGGTGCGAATGAGGCTCCGCCAGCCATCGTTTCTGCCTTCCTCGGCCGCACGATGACCGATGTACTTCGCAAGCTTCTGGAAGTTCCGTCCGAGACACCGATCGATATAGCCGGCAAGAAGGGTAAGAGCCTGGGTCTCGTGGAGATTCCTGAGATATTCGTGGATAATACTGACCGAAACCGTACATCTCCTTTTGCTTTCACTGGCAACCGCTTTGAGTTCCGCGCCGTTGGTTCTTCGGCCAACTGCTCCGGGGCGATGACGACCTTGAACGCCGCAGTGGCGGAGCAGCTCTTGGATTTCAAGGTTGCCGTAGATCGTGAACTTGCCTCCGGTAAGAAAACGAACGTAGCCATCATGGACGCCTTGAAACCCATCATCAAATCAGTTATTGACGTGGTTTGCTTTGATGGCAACGGCTACACGGAGGAGTGGAAAGCTGAGGCGGCTCGCAGAGGTCTGGACGTAGAAACCAACGTGCCGAAGATGTTCTGTGAGTTCACTAAGCCTTCAGCCGTTGAGATGTTTACCAGGACCGGTGTCTACACCGAGAAGGAACTGCAGGCGCGCAATGAGGTGAAGTGGGAGACCTACATCAAGAAAGTGCAGATTGAATCGCGTGTGATGGTGCGGATGGCGCTTAACCATATCATTCCGGCCGCTCTCGAGTACAAGTCCCGTCTTCTCAAGGAGGTCGCTCTTGCCAAGGAGGTTTATGGAAACCTTGACAATTGTGCAACCGAAATGAAGTTTCTCTCGGACATCAATCAATTCGTTGAGGACATCAGCGTGAAGGCTGAATCTATGCGGGAAGCACGCAAGGCTGCCAACAAGATAGAGAATGTCTATGAACGCGCTCTGGCTTACCACGAAATTGCCGAGAGTTTTCCGGCTCTTCGACGTCCGATCGACAAACTCGAGGAAGTGGTCGACAACAAGCTCTGGCCGCTTCCCAAATATCGTGAACTGTTGTTTATTAACTAACTTTTGTCCAACACATTTCAAAACATTTACACCATGAACATTCTTCTTACTCTTCTTTTCGGAGCCATCGCAGGCTGGCTCGCCGGTTTCTTCGTAATCAAGGATAAGGGTGGCTTGATCTGGAACATCATTATCGGTCTTCTGGGCGGAGTAGTCGGTGGCTGGCTTCTTGGCCTTATCGGTGCAGGCGGATCATTCTGGTCTCAGTGGTATGGCCAGATAATCAGTGCCGTGATCGGTGCAGTCGTCCTTCTGTGGGTATGGAACCTGGTCAAGAAAGCGATTGGGAAGTAACATATAACTTTGCATCATGGCAAAGAAAGGACGATATACTTATGAATATCCTCATCCGGCGGTGACCGCCGACTGCGTCGTGTTCGGTTATGACGGGAAAGAGATAAGGGCCCTGTTGATCAAGCGTGGGCAGGAAAAGGAGGCTAGTAAGACAGCATATGTCGGGGAATGGGCTTTGCCGGGAGGATTCCTGGATGTGGATAAAGACAGGACGATTGCCCACACGGCTGTCCGGGAACTCAAGGAGGAGACTCTCTT
>CADBMD010000173.1 GCA_902795735.1 uncultured Bacteroidia bacterium | reverse complement strand
GTTGAAGAAAGGATCCTCACATGTAAACTCTCCTGCCGGAGCGGTATCATAGCCTGTCTCGCGGTATTTCACTCCGGTAACCTTAGCTCCGTGCTGGACGGTCAGGATTATCTTCATCCCGTTCAACCAACCAAGGGACTCATATTCCTGGGATCCGGCTTTGGTGATGTATTCTGCCCTCAGGCACTGCTCCCCTACCTTGGCATGGTCGGTCTCGATAAGGATCCTGCGGCCGCCCTTGTCTGCCTCGACGCAGAGGATGGGTGTCATCTGCATGTTGTAAGGAAGGCGGGCGATGACAGTGTCGCAATCTTCTCCAGGAAGAGTCTCGAAAGCGGCTTCCTTTATGCCGAAATCTTTCCAGAACGGGATGGGCCGCCTGTGCAAGGTGCCCAGGGTGCTTTGAATCGAGACCGCCGGAGCAAAGCCGTCAAGCTCTCCTGTCTGCCAGGGGCCGATGTCTTCCCTTGCATCGAAAGAAATGCTGGTCTCCGAAAGCCTGTAATTCGGTTCGGGACAGTCAGCCTTCCCATAAGCGGGGAGGGTCCGGCATAGCCAGCTTCCATCGGACTTGAGCCTGATCTCAGGACAGTCGAACCACAGCTGGGCATTCCCGCTCCCGAAATGGGAGAAACCGTTCTTGCCAAAATACCATAGCAGCAATGCTATCTTGTTCTCTCCTTTCTTCAGGTATGGGGCCAGATCGACCACGTCAAAATAGCTGTCATTGGGATTCGGCCCTCTCTTCAGTTCACCTTCGAACACGGCCAGTTCCCCATTGATCCATAGCCAGTACTTGCTGTCCACGGCTATCCTGGCAGGGACTGATGATGGCACTTCCTCCAGATTGATGTCTTTCCTGAAAGCAATCCATTGGTTGGGAGCCCCAGCTTCGACATCTGCCGATGTGATGGTGACATCCTGGCTGACGGTTTCCTCGACCGGGACGAACAGTTCCGGTTGTCCTGCGTCTTTTGCTGGCCTTAAACATGAAGCCAGCAGCAACAGCGGAATGATAGGGAAGATTCGGATATTCATAACTTATCTCAATGGTAGATGGAATTTTCAGGTATTGCGGTGAAATCCTTTTCAGAGGGACTCTTCCAGCTCCAGCCCAGGACTTGGCCTTCGTAATCTTCCAGGTAGACCAGGCGGAACGTATGCAGTCCTTTCTGCAAGGCGATCAACCCGGTGGCAGTGTAGTCCGAATGGGAACCGTCGTTGTTGACTGTCAGACGGCCGTCTATCTCCAGCACGCTGCCGTCGTCACTTCTCAATGCGAATTCCCAAAGACCGTCTTCGGGAACGTCCAGACAGCCTGTGAACACATAGCCGAAATGGTCCTCGTCAGGAGCATTTTCTATGGTAGGGGCCTTCATCGTCCCATTCGAGACAACGGGAGAGGCAAGCACTTCCGCGGTCATTTTGAATTTGCCGGTGTGGTAAGTGTAACGGCAGCCTTGTTTCAGGCCGTAAACCTTCCTTGAAGGAAGATACTCGAACGGGAAAGCATGGACGCTCATGAGGGGGCTTTCTTCGAAACCATCCTTGAATGCCTTAGCCTTGATGACGACATCCTTGTCAACCTGGAAGGGCTTCTGGTACAAAGCCGAGTTCTCAGACGGCTCGCTCCCATCAAGGGTGTAGCGGATGGAAGCTCCGTCAGTACGGGTACGGAGATCGACCTTCAGCACCTTGTCGAAAAAGCGGGGATTGCCCACGAGATAAGGGGTGGAAACCACTTTCCCGGCCGACAATGAATATGGAGCCTTAAGGTTGTCCCTTCCATGGGAAGGCTCCCTTGAAAGCTTGAATGAGAGGGCTCCTCCTTCCATCAGCTGGTCATATGTAATGAACTGGGCTTCTACCGGCGTACCATTCAACTGGACTTCCTTAATGTACGGATATTCAGGATGGTCAGCGGTTATCGTCAGTGTCTTCCCGTTTCCAAGGGTGACAGTCGCCTTCGGGAATATGGGAGCGGAAAAGACATACTCACCTGTTCCGGGGCATAGAGGGTAGAATCCCAAGGCTGCGAAAACGTACCAGGCACTCATCTGGCCGCAATCCTCGTTGCCGCACAAGCCATCCGGTCCGGTAGTGTAGAGGTCGTCGACAATCTGCCTGACGTATTTCTGGGTGGAAGACGGATCTCCCAGGGAAGGATACAGCCAGGCAGCAGCATGACTCGGTTCGTTGCCATGGGCGTATTTGCCGATCCGGCCGGTAACGAACCATTCAGCATGGGAGTCCAGGTCCCGGTAGCCTTCGGAAAACAGGGAATCAAGGGAGGCCTTGGCTGCCTGTGTGCCACCAAGCATGGATGCAAAGCCGGCGACATCATGAATCATGAAATGCCGGTATTGCCATGCGGTAGCTTCCGTGTAGTCTCGTGAAGATTCAGGCGAAGTACCATCAGGAGTGAACGGGGTCCTCCAGTTGCCTTCGGAGTCCTTCCCACGGAAAAATCCTGTGGAAGGATCCAGGAGATTCCGGTAACGGAGCGCCCTGGCATAATATTCAGAAGCAATGTCCCCATGTCCCAGGGACTCAGCCATCCGGGCTATGCACCAGTCGTCGTAGGCGTATTCAAGGGTCATCGAGACGGACTGTGGAGTAAGGTCGCTGGGGATGTAGCCGTATTCATTGTACCAGTCTGTGGCCGGGTAGGAATCTGATGTCTTTATCATGGCTGCAAGGGCCTTCTCGCCGTCGAAGCCCCTGATCCCGCGGAGCCATGCATCTGCTATTACCGAGACCGAATGGTAGCCTATCATGCAGTCCACTTCCATTCCCCATAGAGGCCATAAGGGAAGCTGACCGTCGATGTCGTACATGTCCAGCATGCTGGCTACCATGCTGTTTACCAGCCCGGGTTCCAGGATGGTCATCAATGGGTTCCAACTGCGGAAAGTGTCCCAGAGGGACAATGGTGACAGGAAGTCTGCCCAGGAAGGAACGTTACGGACTTGTCCAAGGTGGTTCTTGAAACGGCCGTCAAGGTCGTTCATCCTGTTCGGGACAATCAGGCAGTGGTACAGGGCGGAGTAGAAGACCTTCCTGAGATCAGCTGACCCTCCTTCTATGGTTATGCGTCCGAGGCTTGACTTCCAGGCAGCCTCCGAGGCTTCAAGCACACTGTCAAAATCCGGATTAGGTGCCTGGGCAAGACGGTTCCGCTCCGCTCCCTGCTCATCAACCGCAGATAGCCCGACACAGATAGTGAGCTGTTCCACATCGTCGGAAAAAGAAAGAAGGTAGCGGTTATCTCCTTCCGGAGCACATTCCTTAACAGGTTCGGAGAACAGGGCGGAGAAATACACCCAACGGTCGGGCGCCCAGCCCTTGACATGTCGGCCGCCGACAACCCGGTTGTCAGAGACTTTACGGAGGAATACGCCGTCAGAACTTGAGAAACCAAGGTTGTGGTCCATGTCCACCAGGATCTTCCGGGTACCCTCGCCAGTGAATGTGTAACGATGGCAACCCGCATGGGAAAGAGCCGTCATCTCTGCCACGATCCCTGCAGACGGGAAACTGACCTTGTAATACCCGGCATGTGCCTGTTCGTCCTCTTTCCGGAAAGGCAGCGGTGCCACTTCTCCGATAGCCGGGGTGAAAAGGAAATCCCCAAGGTCGCCCTGTCCCGTGCCGCTGAGATGCGTATGGGAAAAACCTAAAATCACACGGTCATTGTCATGGTAGCCGGCGACACCTCCTTCGGGGGTGTCAGGTCCAAGCTGTACAAGCCCGAACGGGGCGGATGCTGCAGGACTGGTGTGGCCGTCCAGGGCCGTCCCGATGAATGGATTGACTTCATGGACTGGATTATTCACGGATGTGCAGGCTACGGCAGAGAGAGAAACCGCCAGAGCTGTCAGGAATGTCTTTACCTTGGTCATATTCTTACTAATATAGGAATTTATATTCCAATAAAAAAGAGGCCGGCCCAATTAATGAGCCCGCCTCCTTTCACAAATCAACCAATCCAAATATTTTAAAAAAAAATTACTTAGTCTGAAGGGCACC
>CADBMD010000172.1 GCA_902795735.1 uncultured Bacteroidia bacterium | reverse complement strand
TCAAGGGCTCGCCGCAAGAAGATTCTCAAGAGAACCCGCGGAAATTTCCTCTCCAGAAAGAATGTCTGGACCGTAGCAAAGAACACCTATGAGAAGGGTTTGACTTACGCTTACCGTGACCGCAAGGCCAAGAAGCGCAGTTTCCGCGCTCTTTGGATCCAGAGGATCAACGCCGCCGCACGCCAGTACGGGATTTCCTATTCCCAGTTCATGGGCAAGCTTGCAAAGCAGAACATCGGCCTGAACCGCAAGGTCCTTGCCGACCTCGCCATGAACAATCCCCAGGCATTCGAGGCCATAGTCAACTCCGTCAAATAGTTTTGATATTCCGAAAGTGAACTTGAGCGCCATATACCACAACAAATGGGTCAGAATGTGTTTCTGGTCCATCCTTTACACGTTGTGGGTGGCGTGGCTTGGAAACTGGTGGTGGATCCTGGGCCTTATCATCATCTTCGACCATCACATCACCCGCAAGGTGAAGTGGATGTTCTGGAAGAAGGACTATAAGCCAGGAGAGAAGCACAATGTGTGGCTGGACTGGCTCGACGCCATCATCTTCGCCACGGTTGTCGTGACTTTCATCAACATCTTCTTTTTCCAGGCATTCAAGATCCCTTCATCATCAATGGAGAGCTCCCTCTACACGGGAGACCATCTCTTCGTGAGCAAGCTCGCTTACGGACCCAAAGTCCCGCAGACTCCGCTTACCATACCTTTCACGCACAACGTGATATTCGGAAAAGAGTCATATTCCACCCTCATCCAGAATGACTACCGCCGTCTCAAGGGACGCGGCCATGTCAAGAGGGGTGACTATGTGGTTTTCAATTTCCCTAACGGAGACACCGTCCTTTCCCGTTTCCCTTCCGAGGACTATTACGCCTGGGTAAGGAATGCCGGCAGGGACTACACTCTGGCAAACGGCGGACCTTTGAAGGTGCGCCCCATGGACAAGGAAGACCACTATGTCAAGAGATGCGTCGCCATCCACGGTGACACTCTTTCAGTCCGTGACGGATTGGTATGGATCGACGGAGAGCAGCAGGAAGTCTATCCAGGCGTACAGTTGTCCTACACGGTCATCACGAACGGCCAGAGGATCAACCACCGCACTTTGGAGCAGCTGGGCATCAACACGACTGAACTCGCTTACGACGGCAACCTGCCTGGTTATCCAGCCATGCCGTTGACTGCAAAGATGCTGGAGGAGGTTAAATCCTACTCTTCAGTAGTGAGCGTTGAGCCCAACCTGGATGTCTTCCCACCGGATTTCCCTGACTCCCATCTGAGCATCTTCCCCTTTACGGAAGACAGCAGGTGGACAAGGGACAATTTCGGACCGCTTTGGATTCCGGAAAAGGGAGCAACCGTAGAACTGACCATGAAGAATCTCCCCCTCTACGAGAGGATCATCACATCTTACGAGGGACATGAGCTTCGCACGACTCAGGACGGTGGGATATTCATTGATGGAGAACAAGTTTCGAGTTACACCTTCGGACAGGATTACTATTTCATGATGGGGGACAACAGGCACAACTCGCTGGATTCCAGGTACTGGGGCTTCGTCCCAGAGGACCACGTAGTCGGCAAGCCATCAATCATCTGGCTTTCAACCGACGTTTCCAGGAAGTTCCCTGCCAACATCAGGTGGCGAAGATTTTTCAAAATAGTCTAGAGATTTTGGAATTCTGAATATTTTGAACTAAATTCGCACCCCGCAAATTATTTTGAATCAATAAAAAAGTAACATAATCATGGCAAAGGTTTGTCAAATTACAGGAAGGAAAAGGATGATCGGCTGCAACGTCGCTCACTCAAAGCTTCACACCAAGCGCGACTTTTCCCTCAACCTCAAGACCAAGAAATTCTGGTCAGAGGCTGAGCAGAGGTACATCACCCTCAAGGTCTCCACTAAGGGGATGAGGACTATCGAGAAGAAAGGCCTTGACGCCGCTCTCAAAGAGGCTCAGGACAAAGGTTATGTCGGCCTTGTTTAAAAACTATTGAATCATGGCAAAGAAAACGAAAGAAAACAGGGTGCAGGTCATTCTCGAGTGCACTGAGCAGAAGGCTACCGGCGTACCCGGTATCTCAAGGTACATCACAACCAAGAACAAGAAGAACACCCCTGAGCGTCTTGAGCGCAAGAAGTACAACCCTTATCTTCACAGGGTCACCGTTCATCGCGAAATCAAATAAGGAGATTTAAGTTATGGCAAAGAAAGCAGTCGCAACATTCGCCGCGAAGGCCGGCGCCAAGAGCATGGTGAAGTGCATCCGCATGGACAAGTCTCCTAAGACCGGAGCTTACATCTTCACCGAGCAGCTCGTCGAAGCTGAGAAGACCAAGGACTTCTTCGAGGGTAAGAAATAATTCAGCCCCGTACTGACAGATTAACGCGGACATCTTTAGATGTCTGCGTTTTTTTTGTTTACCCCTTTGTTTTTATGTATCTTTGTAAGATATCATTAATTGCTTTATGGGACTATTTGACAGAGGCGTCAAGAAGACGAAGGAAGGATTCTTCCAGAGGCTTTCAAGATCGATAGTAGGCAAGTCCAAGGTTGACGACGATGTGCTTGATGCCATCGAGGAGGCCCTCGTGGCTTCAGACATGGGCGTTGACACCACGTTGAAGATCGTGGACAATCTTGAAGAGCGCGTAGGGAAGGACAAGTACATGTCCTTCGACGAACTAGTGGACATGCTCCGGGATGAAATCGGACGTTTGCTGGACGTCGATGCCGAAGTTGCTCCAGAAGAACCTTTCGACCTTGGCAAGAAGCCTCTTGTAGTGATGGTGGTAGGTGTGAACGGAGTCGGAAAGACGACCACTATCGGCAAGCTCGCGGCACGCTACAAGTCCATGGGAAAGAAAGTCATGATCGGAGCTGCCGACACCTTCAGGGCGGCTGCCGTGGACCAGCTTTGCATCTGGGCCGAAAGGGCCGGAGTTGAGATTGTCAAGCAGGGAATGGGTTCCGATCCGGCCTCGGTCGCCTTTGACACAGTGAAATCCGCAGTGGCAAAGGGAGCGGACGTCGTGCTGATCGACACTGCCGGCAGGCTCCACAACAGAGTCGACCTGATGAACGAGCTCACCAAGATCCGCAATGTCATGCGGAAGATAATCCCCGATGCGCCCCATGAAGTCCTCCTTGTCCTCGATGCCTCGACCGGTCAGAATGCTTACCAGCAGGCCAAGGAATTCTCAAGGGCTACGGACATAACGTCCATGGCGGTGACAAAGCTTGACGGGACTGCCAAGGGCGGAGTAGTGATCGGCATCGTCGACCAGCTTAAGGTCCCCGTGAAGTTCATCGGAATCGGAGAGGGAATCGATGACCTCAAGGTGTTTGACAAGAAAGAGTTCGTGAACTCGCTGTTTTCAAGGGAAGATATTGAAAAATAAATAATTATGAAGCTTTCTTACAATTGGCTCAAAGATTATCTGAAATTTGACCTCACACCCGTCCAGGTGGCGGATGCCATGACCTCCATAGGAATCGAAGTCGATTCATTGGAGGAGCAGGAAGAGATTCCCGGAGGTCTGCAGGGAGTGGTCGTAGCAAAGGTCCTGGAATGCGTCCCGCATCCGGATTCTGACCATCTCCACATCACCAAAGTTGACGATGCCTCCGGAGAACCCGTCACCGTCGTTTGCGGAGCGCCGAATGTGGCCGCTGGGCAGAAAGTCCTGTTCGCAAGGATAGGGACCGTCCTCCCGGGAGATTTCAAGATCAAGAAATCAAAGATCCGCGGTGTCGAATCCTTCGGAATGATCTGTGCAGAGGATGAGCTTGGCATCGGCGAGGACCATGCCGGAATCATGGTGCTTCCTGATGACGCGGTCGTAGGAACTCCTGCCAAGGAATATCTCCACCTCCAGACAGAGGCTATCATTGAATATGAAATCACGGCCAACCGTGTTGACGCTTCATCGCACGTCGGTGTGGCTCGGGACCTTTACGCATGGATGAAACAGAACGGGATCCCTTGCTCCCTCGAGATGCCCTCCATCGAAGGCTGGGCTGACGGAGAAGGGGAAGCCATTCCTATCGAGGTCCAGGATCCAACGGCGGCGCCCCGCTATTGCGGCATCACCGTCAAGGGCGTAAAGGTGGGCCCTTCTCCCGAATGGCTCCGCAAGAAGCTCCTTTCCATCGGCCTTCGTCCCATCGACAACGTAGTGGATGTCTCCAACTTCATCCTTTGGGAGCTCGGCCAGCCTCTCCACACCTTTGATGCAGACAAGATCAGGGGCGGCAAAGTCATTGTCAGAAGAGCACTCCAGGATGAGAAGATCGTCACCCTTGACGAGCAGGAAAGGAAGCTTTCAAGCGAAGACATCGTCATCGCGGATGCCGAAGGCCCCATGTGCATTGCCGGCGTATTCGGCGGAATAGACTCCGGAGTCACCCAGGAGACCACAAGCGTCTTCATTGAAAGCGCCTATTTCGATCCCGGTTCGATCCGCAAGACATCCAAGCGTCATGGCCTGCAGACTGACGCATCCTTCCGTTTCGAGAGGGGATGCGATCCGGGTATAAATGAATATGCCTGCAAGCGAGCTGCCTTGCTCATCAAGGAACTTGCCGGAGGCGAGATCGTCGGAAGCATGCAGGAATTCTACCCCGTCAAGATAGGCAAGAAACTCATCGTCCTTGACTACGACAGGATCGAGGCATTCATCGGCAAGAAGATCGGCCACGATACCATAGAGTCGATCCTTACAGCCCTTGCTTACGAGTTTGTCGAAAAGTGGCCAGGTGGAGCGCGAGTCGCCGCACCTTCCTACATGGTAGATGTCAGCCGCGAATGCGACGTGGTCGAAGAGATCCTCAGGATCTACGGCTACAACAACATCGACCTGCCGCGCCACATGAAAATGTCAGTCAGTTCAACTCCTTCTCCGGACCCTGAGGCTGTCCGTAACGGAATATCCAATTTCCTGGCAGCCAACGGCTTCGTGGAGACCATGAACAACTCCCTCACAAAGGGAGCCTACTACAAGGGACTTACTACTTATCCGGAAGAGAAGTGCGCGACTATCGTGAATCCTCTGAGCTCAGACCTGAACGTCATGAGGCAGAACCTCATATTCAATGGCTTGGAGGTGGTCGCCTACAACGTCAACCGCCAGGTTTCTTCTTTGAAGATCTTTGAATATGGCTCCGTCTACAGCCGCGATCCCCAGTCCGACGGCAAGACTCTCTCATCCTACGAAGAGCATCCTGCTTTTGCCATGATGATCACCGGTACCCCCGAGAAATCATGGAACAGCCAGCCCGGAAAGAGTTCTTTCTTCGAGCTCAAGGGATATGTAGACCTTCTCCTCAGACGTTTCGGCGCAGACCTCTACCAGATGGAGACCACTGCCGCCCCCGCAGACATATTCAGTGAAGGCATCGCTTATTCCCTTCCTGGGCAGCATCTGCCGCTTGCCGTCCTCGGCACGGTCCTGCCTTCCCTGGCCAGGAAATTCGACGTCAAGCAGCCCGTCTTCGCCGCGGAGATCAACTGGAACACCCTGTTCAAGCTCATCAAGAGGGATAAGGTTGCATTCAAGGAACTTCCGCGTTTCCCCGAAGTCCGAAGGGACCTCGCACTCCTTCTTGACGAGAGCGTGGCATATTCAGATCTCTACAAGAGTTCGTTCAAGGCTGCCAGGAAACTCCTGAAGAACGTGACCCTGTTCGATGTTTACAGGGGCGACAAGATTCCTGCCGGAAAGAAGCAGTATGCGCTCGGCTTCGTCCTCCAGGATGTAGAGAAGACCCTGACCGATGCCGATGTCGAAAGGATCATGTCAAAGCTCCTTTCCACCTTCCAGAATGAGTACGGAGCAGTGTTGAGATAGAGAAAGCATGAAAAGGAAACTCTCATTGGCCATGTTGCTGGCAGTCTTGGCTGTCGCTGCTTTGTCCTGCGCAAGGGGACCACGCGTCATACCCGTGCGCAAGATGGAGAAGATCTACCGTGAGATGTTCCTTGCAGACCAATGGCTGGCCGATAATCCAGCCAAAAGGGTGATTGCCGACACGTCATGGTTCTATGAACCGATATTCGAGAAATACGGATTCAACGTCGAAGACTACCGGAAAAGTGTCGATTTCTACTTGAGCGATCCCAAACGCTATTCTGAGATGCTGGGACGAGTGGCGGAAGGCCTCCAGGCAGAAGCCGAGGCTGTCAACCGGAAGGTAGCCCAGAAGGAAAAGATGCGCCACAAGGCCGATTCGATAGCCAATCTCATAAAAAACATTGCTCCGGAGAACCTCCCTTACTACGGCGACTTGTTCTATGTCAATTCAATGACCGACAAGATCGACATCCGGCTCAATGAGAGAGGAACATGGTTCCCCGTTCCCGTGGTAGAAGACACTGTCTACCATGGCCCCGAACTGATTATCAGGGACACGGCTACCGTTGAAGATTCCGCCGATTCTCTTCAAGTTGAGGAAATCGTTCCGATAGTCAGTCTCGACAAGAAACCGGTACGAAAGAGCAAGACCCTTGGCGGCAAGAAGACCCTGGAGCTACCTACTAAAGAAGAACTGGTTTTCTGAATATGGGAAGGATAGCTGCAAAAATGGTTTTTACCCTCGATGGAACGGGACCGCTTGAGAACGGGTTTGTCGAATACGATTCCCGTGGCACGGTGACTGCCGTTGGAAAATGTGAGGACCCTTCCGGAGAACTGATATTCCTGGAAGGCGCCATCGTTCCGGGATTCGTCAACACGCACTGCCACATCGAGCTGTCCTACATGCATCACCTGTTCCGCAAAGGGACGGGCATGGCCGGTTTCATCGATCAGATCAATGCATTGAGGGACACCAGCCCCCTGGAAGAAAAGCTCTCACTCATCCGTTACTGGATGGATCAGTTGTGGGAGAGGGGAGTGTCGGCCATGGCTGACATCAGCAATTGTGACGATTCCTTTGCAGCCAAGAAGGCATCGCCCATGTACACCAGGACATTCCTCGAGGTCTTCGGAACAGAACCCGAAGATTGCCCTGCGGTCATGGAGGGAGTCAGGAAGTTGCAAAAGGAAGCAGAAAGATTCTCCCTGGACGCCGCACCTACTCCTCATGCATGCTATACGATGAGCCCTGAACTGCTTACGGCCGCATCAGCAGCCGGGCTGGAATCAGGATTCCTGTCCTTCCACTCAGAAGAAACTCTTGAGGAAGAAGAGATGCTCAAGACCGGGAGCGGCCCGATGTGGGAGAACCGCAAGGCTGCCGGAATGAGCGTTCCTCCGGTTACCGGACGGCCCTCGCTGTTGTACTTCATAGACAGGCTGAAGGAAGCACATCCTGTACCTTTTGATGAGCACATACTGCTTGTCCACGAAGTCTGCATGGACCAGGAAGGAATCGATGCGGTAAAGTCAGTCATGAACCATCCTTACGTGGCCCTTTGCCCATGTTCCAACCTTTTTATCCATAATGCTTTGCCGCCCGTGGACCTGATGCGTGAGAACGGCTTGAAACTGACAGTCGGCACGGATTCCCTGTCCAGCAATGACGATTTGGACATTGTCAGGGAACTTTACTGCCTTCAGAGCAATTTCAAAGGTCTGGAACTTGGAGAGCTGCTCACCTGGGCCTGCCTCAATGGGGCGGAGTTCCTTGGGAAGCAGGAGACGTTGGGATCTATCGAG
>CADBMD010000171.1 GCA_902795735.1 uncultured Bacteroidia bacterium | reverse complement strand
CCATGCCGAAGAATACGGGATGGACAAGCCTTTCATCCGCAAGCAGGACCTCTTCACCCAGTATGGCGTGGCTGCCGCCTACCAGGCAGTCAAGCAATCCGGTCTCATCTCCACAGGCGAAGACATGAACATCGATCCATTCCGTTTCGGAGTCTATTTCGGTTCAGGTATCGGAGGTTTCGCAACCCAGTTCAGGGAGATGGCGAAGATGATAGACGACCCTTCCGGACAGTGGATATCTCCTCTTTTCATCCCGACCATGATTTCCAACATCGCAGCCGGCCACATTGCAATCCTCAACCATGCAACAGGCCCCTGCCTTGACATTGTCACAGCTTGCGCTACTTCCACCAATGCGATGGGTGAGGCTTTCAGGGCCATCAAGCATGGATATGCCGACGCCATCATCACCGGAGGAAGCGAGAACGCCACCATCCCTATCGGCATTGCCGGATTCGCCAATGCAAAGGCACTTTCAAGGGCCGACAATCCCAAATATGCATCGCTGCCATTCAATGCCAACAGGGCCGGGTTCGTCATGGGTGATGGTTCCGCAGCCCTTGTCCTTGAGGAATATGAGCACGCAAAAGCCCGTGGAGCCCGCATCCTCGGAGAGATGGTCGGTTACGGCAACACCTGCGACGCTTACCATTCTACCGCCCCCAGGCCTGACGGCACCACCCAGGCAAGATGCATCGAACTCGCTCTTGAAGAGGCTGGATTCGACAAAGAGAAAGACAATCTCTACATCAACGCCCACGGCACAGGCACCAAACTCAACGATGCCGCCGAGACGCTGGCCTACAAGAACGCCCTCGGTGACTATGCCTACAAGGCCCACATCAGCTCAATCAAGTCGATGACCGGCCATATGTTCGGTGCCGCTGGAGCAGCTGAAGCAATAGCCACCATCCTGGCACTCCGCGACGGAATATGCCCTCCTACGATCAATCTTGACACCCCGGATCCTGAATGCGACCTTGACTACACTCCTAACAATGCCGTCAAGGCGGATCTCACCCTGGGTATTTCGGATTCATTCGGATTCGGCGGTCACGATGCATGCGTGGCATTCAGGAAATGTGAAGACTAATTTGCAAGGAATATGACAGAGATACTCAACAAAGACGACATCAAGAAATTCCTGCCCCATAGGGAACCAATGCTCCTCATCGAGGAAGCCTACATTGACGAGAACGGCCTGGCTCATTCCAAGTACAGGATCAAAGAGGACGAGTTCTTCACCAGAGGCCATTTCCCTGGCAATCCCGTTGTTCCCGGAGTCATCCTTTGTGAAATCATGGCTCAGAGCTGCGCCATCCTCGTCAAGGACGAGATTCCCGGCAACATCACCCTCTATGCAGGAATCGACAAAGTCAGGTTCAAGAACTCCGTAAAACCAGGAGACCTGTGTGAAGTCACAGCAAGCCTCGACAATCGCAGGGGCCAGCTGTTTTTCTGCTCTGCAAAGCTTGAGGTAAACGGTAAGCTATGCTGCAAGGGAGAACCTTCCTTCGCACTGGTTCCCATCCAGCAATAACATGGAGTACAGGAGACTGGATGCCGCAGAAGCCGGAGACATCTCTTCGAGGATCCTCTATGAGGACAATCATATCCTCGTCTTCAACAAGGCTGCAGGTGAAATCGTCCAAGGAGACAAGACCGGGGACGAATGCCTCGCCGAGACCCTGAAAGCATTCATTGCCCAACGAGACGGAAAGCCCGGGAAAGTATTCCTGGGCATTCCTCATCGTCTTGACAGGCCGGTCAGCGGCATCGTAGTTTTCGCAAAGACCTCAAAAGCTCTCTCAAGGCTTTCCGGACTCTTCCGTACAGGAGACATCCACAAGACTTACTGGGCACTCTGCTGCAAGGCTCCTGAAAAAGAGAGCGGAGAACTTACCGACTGGCTCGTACGCAACGAGAAGATGAACAAAAGCTTCGTAGCAAGGGAAGGCAGCAAAACTCCCGGAGCGAAGGAAGCCAGACTCCTCTACAAGATGGTCGGGAACACTGACAGATACTGCCTGCTGGAAGTAGAGCTCCTGACAGGCCGCCATCACCAGATTCGCTGCCAGCTCTCCGCAATGGGCTGCCCGATAAAGGGTGACTTGAAATACGGAGCTTCAAGGTCGAATCCCGACGGAGGCATCTGCCTTCATTCCAGAAGGATAAAGTTTGTCCACCCCGTCCGAAAAGACGAGATGGACATAATTGCACCGCCTCCAAGTACCTGGAGAGGGGTGGAAAAGTTCCTTTAGGAGATCAGCGGATTCCCTTCAAGGCTTCCTCGCGCTTCTTGTCAGCCTTCTCAATGGCCTTCTGCGCCTTCTCGTTAGCCTTCTCTATTGCTTTCTGATGCTCCTTGTCTGCCTTCTTGCGGACTTTTTCGGCTTCCTTCTCGGCCTTCTTCCTGGCCTTCTGGATTTCCTTCTTAGCCTCCTTTTCGGCCTTCTTGGCCTCCGCCTTGGCTTCCTTCTTTTCCTGTTCAGCCCTTGCGAAAGCTACAGAAGAAGAAGTGCTTTCCCTGGAAGTCTGGTACCTTGTCGATCCACCGACCAGAGCATAGCAGACTACATCGTACTTGCGGCGGTTCTTCTTGTAGAGGAAGAACGAATTCGCCACATTGGCCGCAGGATAGAAAGACAAAGCATCGGAACGCGCATCAGCCTTGGCCTGGTTCAGATCCTTGTCCGTAGCCTTGCCGATAACCTCGAATACGGATTTGTCTGAATACTTCAGCGTCAGGTACTCCGTAACCGCATCATCCAGCTTGGCATTGTCAAGGGATTTATAGCCGTCTGATTTGAACTGTTTCACAAGGAGCTTTGCATCTTCCTTGGCTTGCTTGACCACCTTCCTGCTCTGAGCCTGGCCCGGCGCGAAGGCCATAAGGCCGGCAAGGATCATGATAACGATCTTTTTCATATTCGTGGATAATGAAATTTTGCCCATTTGGACAAATATACGAAATCACAATCTCTCTCGCAAATCGTAGATATTGTCCTGGACCCACTCCGAAGGGGTCTTCCCCGTGTTGACTTTGAATGCCATGTTGAAAGACACTGTTGAATGGAATCCTGACATCTCGGCCGCCTCGCTGACCTTGAGCGACGGATCTTTCTTGAAAAGGGCCATCGCATACTGCACCCTGTGATAGTTCAGGAACTGCCTGAAATTCCTCCCGGAGAACATATTGATCGTCCTGGACAGGTAAAGCTTGTTCGAATAGACCTGGGAAGCCAGGTCGTTCATGCTGAAAGAAGCGTCCAGGTAGGGTTTCTTCTCCGCCATCAGGAACATTATCTTGCGGTAGAGGTTGTTCATCTTCTTGTCATCTTCCGCCTTGTCGACGTATGAAGTCCGCAAGTTGCCTTTGATTATGTCCTTGATGCGGTTCTCCGTACTGAAGCTGAGGATGTAAGTCTTTCCGGTCATGTCCCTAAGGTAAAGGACGGCATAGAGGGCCATGAACAATACTGACGAAGAGACCTTCAACGCCAGGCCACCATCCCCCGGCACAATCGAAGCGCACATGAAAAACAAGGTCAGCGAAAGGAAAACCAATGAATAAAGGAAGCGGGCATAGTCTTCAACGCCATGCCAGACAGCAGCATTCCTGAACAGCAAGCGGACCTCATGCAACCGCCTGAAGGCGACGAATGAGAAATAGACCGAAAAGGAAACGATTACCATCAGGACTGTCCAGACCTGCCTCTGGGTCCGGAACAAGGAATATCCCGAAGGTACCAGGATGAAGCCCATGGAGGACATCAGCATGACGGCACAGATCGAAAGGACTACCTTGATTGAAACGGCAGCTTTCTCGAAAGAGCAGGGATAAGCGAGAAGGATTTCCGAAAGGACCATAAGGTCCATGATGACTCCATCGAGGCATGAATCCGTTTGCAACAGGATCTCCATCAGGACCAGCACGCTACCGCATACTCCTGCTGAAAGCCTGATCAAAAGCCTTCCGGACCCGTTCCCCCTGTTCCGGATGAAATCATACGCCAGGAAACCAAGTAGTTCCGCCAAGGTGGCGAAGGCGATAATAATTGACATAACTGAAGTTTTAGATAATTACAGTGGTCATTTTTCTTTTAAATTACAGAAGAAAAAACAAAATGATACCCCCGGGACAGATATCCCGGGGGTATTAGTTCGAATTAACTGTGAAAAAATGTAACCGTCTAAGATTGTTTGTCCTTGATAGAATCAAAACCTCGTCCATACACTCCTGCAACCGAGGAAATGGACAGGAACGCATCCGGATCGATACGCTTTATGGACCGGAGAAGGAGGTTGACATCCGTCTTCCTGGTCAGCACCATCAAGACAGAAGAGACCTGCTTGGTGTACCATCCTTTACCGTCAAGGACAGTCACACCCCTGTGGAAGTCCTTGGCTATCATGTCCGCGATCGCCTCATATTCATGCGAAAGGATGAACAGCTGCACACTCTGCTTGGAACCTGCCAGATAGATGTCTGCCATATTCCCGCAGACAGTCACTATGATCATACCATAGACGGCCGTGATGAACTTGTCCACGAAGGGAAGCGGTTTCCCGTCGGCAGTGAAAGAAGGCACGAGCAGGGACGACGCGATGATGAAAACATCGATAAGGAGGATCACCTTCCCGGGAGAGATATTGTGGTACTTTGTTATGATCAACGCTATTATGTCCGTACCTCCCGAACTTCCTCCCTGGGAAATCGACATTCCTATCCCAAGACCGGCCATGGCACCTCCGATAATCGAGCACATCAGCTTTCCGTTTGAAAGAGCGAAATCGGAAATAAAAGGAGCAGGGATGATAGTCTGCTCAACATTGAGGCAGACGGAAGCCAGGAGGATGGCATAGACAGTCTTGACTCCGAAGGAAGGTCCGATGATGAACAATGAGATCACCAGGAGGACGGCATTGATCACGAAATAGGAGTATCCCATCTTGATGCCTGTCGCAAACTGGATGATGGCGCTTATACCGGACACACCGCCGCCGAACATGTTGTTCGGAGTCAGGAATATAGTCCACCCGCAGGTGTAGATGAGGATTCCGAGGGTGATAAGGAAATATTCCTTGATTGTCCTCAGGACGTTATTCCGCTTTTGGCTTGACATTGCTTATCTTCTTTTTCAGGTTAAGGTTCAAACCGGTCTTCATCTCGTCGAAGCCTTCTCCATAGACAGTGCTTGCAGAGGAAACAGTAACGAAGGCCTTGGGATCGATGTCCTTGACTGCCTTTGTAATAGAATGGAGCTCGGGTTTCCTGACAAGGATAAGCAAGACTTTCTTGCTCTCGCCAGAGTACCACCCCTGGGCATCCAATGCTGTCACTCCCCTGTTCATCTCATGGATGACATAGTCCGCAATCTCCTTGTACTTGCTGGAGAAGACCATGATCTGCCAGGTCGAATTCCTGCCCAGCATCACCCAGTCCACGAACACGGAGAAAATGACCATCGCGACGTAACCATAGACCATGTCTTCAACCGTCTTCCCGGGAATCAAGAGCACCGAGGCGATGATGAACATGTCAACCACGAGGAACACCTTGCCAAGGGAAATGGGCCAGAACTTATTTATTATCAATGCAACGATATCCGTTCCACCAGTACTTCCGCCACGGGCGAGGATGAAAGAAATCCCGATCGACTCGATGAGGGCCGCCACTACGACAAGCAGGAGCTTATTGTCGAAGAACACATGGAGGAATTCCATTCCAGCAAGGAAATCAAGGCACAAGGTCGAGAGTCCGATTGCATAGATCGTCTTGAATCCGAAACCTTTTCCAAGGACGAGGAATCCACAGAGAAGCAGCAGGGAGTTGATCACGATGTAAGAAAGGTAAACTGGGATTCCGGTAGCGAAATTAAGGATCGTGCAGGCTCCCGTCAGTCCGCCGCTGGCTATTCCGTTCGGAATCAGCATGTCTGCCCATGCAAAAGTGTAGAGGAGTACTCCAAGGCTGATGATTAGATAGTCATCCAGCACATTGAAAATACCTTTCTTCAAGTTCTTGGAATCTTTTTCCATGGCTTTGGAACTGATTATTTTACGACGATGTTGACTATTCTCCCAGGTACTACGATAACCTTGACAATCGTCTTGTCGGCGACCCAGCGGGCTGTCTGCTCCATGCCGCGGACAGCAGCCTCCACTTCAGCAGGAGACATGGATTTGGGAAGTTCAACGGTAAAGCGCATCTTTCCGTTGAACGAAACCGGATACTTCACGCTGTCATCTGCGGCAAGTGCAGGATTAAAAACCGGGAACGAGGCATAGGAAATGCTCTCCCCATGACCCAGGAGAGACCAAAGTTCCTCAGCGATATGGGGTGCGAACGGAGAAAGCAGGACGGTCATTGGTTCAAGGATCTCGCGTTTCCTGCATTTCAGTGCGCCAAGTTCATTGAGGGCTATCATGAATGCGCTCACCGTAGTGTTGAAGGAGAAATGCTCTATGTCATATTCCTCCTTGCCTATCAGTTTATGAAGGACCTTGAGTTCTTCGGGCGTCGCTTTCTCGTCCGTCACGGCCAGTTCGTCACCATCAAAGAACAGCCTCCAGAACTTCTTGAGGAAACGGTTGACGCCGTCGATTCCCTTGGTATCCCATGGCTTGCTCTGCTCCAGAGGCCCGAGGAACATTTCGTAAAGGCGAAGTGTGTCAGCGCCGTAATCGTCGCAGATGTTGTCCGGATTGACCACGTTGAACATGGACTTGCTCATCTTCTCAACGGCCCAGCCGCAGACGTATTCTCCGTCCTCAAGGATGAACTCTGCATCTGCGAATTCCGGCCTCCAGGCCTTGAATGCTTCGATGTCGAGCTTGTCATTCCTGACGATGTTGATGTCCACATGGATTTCGGTAGTCTGGTAGCCATCCTTCAGGCCATAGGAGACGAAGGTGTTAGTGCCGACAATCCGGTAGACGAAATTGGAACGTCCCTGGATCATTCCTTGGTTGATGAGCTTGCGGAAAGGTTCATCCTCGCAGACATAGCCGAGGTCGAACAGGAACTTGTTCCAGAAACGGGAGTAGATGAGATGGCCCGTGGCATGCTCGGTTCCACCTATGTAGAGGTCTACATCTCTCCAGTATGCATCAACGTCCTTGTCCACAAGGGCATTGCCATTGTGAGGATCCATGTAGCGCAGGTAATATGCGCTTGAGCCGGCGAAGCCAGGCATCGTGCTGGTCTCCAGAGGGTAGCCATTGTAAGTCCAGTCCTTGGCACGGGCAAGCGGTGGTTCTCCTGCCTCGGTGGGCTTGAACTCATCTATTTCGGGAAGAGTCAGAGGCAGATCCTCGAAAGGCACGGGGGTAGGGATCCCATCCTTGTAATAAATGGGGAACGGCTCTCCCCAGTACCTTTGGCGGCTGAATATGGCATCGCGAAGCCTGTAGTTGACTTTCCGGTGTCCAAGGCCATGCTTTTCCACATAGTCGATGGCGGCAGGGATCGCATCCTTCACATCCAGGCCGTCAAGAAAACCCGAATTGACCATCTTGCCTTCCTTTGCATCGAAACTTTCCTCGCTAACGTCGCACCCCTCAATGATAGGTACGATGGGAAGGTTGAATTTCTTGGCAAACACATAGTCGCGGCTGTCGTGGGCTGGGACCGCCATGATGGCGCCCGTTCCATAGCCCGCGAGCACATATTCAGAGATCCATACAGGGACTCTCTCGCCCGTCAGGGGATTCACTCCGTAGGAACCGGAGAAGACTCCGCTGACTGTCTTGGTTTCAGCTATCCTCTCCCTCTCGGTCTTTTTCTTGACGAGGGCGAGGTACTCTTCCACTTCAGCTTTCTGGCCTTCGGTAGTGAGGACCTGCACAAGGTCGCTTTCCGGAGCAAGCACCATGAAGGTCACACCGAAGACGGTGTCCACCCGAGTAGTGAATATGGTAACGTCATGCTCCTGGTCGCCATTATAGCACTTGAAGACGACTTCGCATCCGTTAGACTTGCCTATCCAGTTGCGCTGCATTTCCTTGAGCGAATCCGTCCAGTCAATCTTCTCAAGGCCATCAAGGAGCCTTCCTGCGTAAGCGGAAACCCTCAGCTGCCACTGCTTCATCTTCTTCTGCTCGACAGGGAAACCGCCTCGTACGGAAAGTCCGTCCTTGACCTCGTCATTTGCCAGGACGGTTCCCAGGCCGGCACACCAGTTGACTGCAGTCTCGCCCTGGTAGGCGATCCTGTAGTTCATCAGCATGTCCGACTTTTCCTTCTCGGAAAAGGCCTTCCAGTCGTCCGCAGAGAACGGATCATGCTCTGTACAGGCTGCGTCCACAGCCTTGCTGCCGCCCGTTTCGAATGCTGCGACAAGTTCTTCTATGGGACGTGCCTTCTGGACGGAATTGTCATACCAGCTCCCGAACATCTTCAGGAATGCCCATTGAGTCCATTTGTAATAGGCTGGATCACAAGTCCTGACCTCACGGTCCCAGTCATATGAGAAACCTATCCGGTCCATCTGCTCACGGTAACGGGCGATGTTCTTCTCTGTTGTAACCTCGGGATGCTGGCCGGTCTGGATGGCATACTGCTCAGCCGGCAGACCGAAAGCGTCATAGCCCATCGGATGAAGCACGTTGAATCCCTTCAATCTCTTGTAGCGGGAAAAAATATCGCTCGCAATGTAGCCTAGCGGGTGACCGACATGCAATCCCGCACCGGAAGGGTAAGGGAACATGTCCAGAACATAGAACTTGGGTTTGGAAGGGTCTGCCTCACATTTGAAAGTTCCTTTCTCAGCCCAGAAGGACTGCCACTTGCTCTCAATTTTCCTGAAATCGTAATCCATTATATTCCTGATTATTTTATTTTTTCAATCCGAAACTTCTAGTACCTTTCCTCTCCAGACGGAACTCCACATAAAGGGACATCTCCGACTTTACCTTGTGACCGCGGACCCTTCCCGGCTTCCATGCCGGAGAACCGCTGATGATCCTGACCGCTTCTTCGTCCAGGAGAGGGTCTGCCCCCTTGAGGACCTTCACGTCCCGGACCTTGCCGGACTCATCTATGACGAAATCCACCAGGACACGGCCCTGGATGCCGTTCCTTATGGCTTCTTCAGGATACCTGAGGTAGGAATATACCCACTTCTGGAGGAAAACCTTCGGGTCGGTGCTGCCGAGGAAACTAGGCTTGACATCGCAATCATAGTAAGGGATGACACCAGATGCACCTCCCGT
The DNA here is from genome assembly GCA_902795735.1 of uncultured Bacteroidia bacterium. Taxonomy (GTDB): domain Bacteria; phylum Bacteroidota; class Bacteroidia; order Bacteroidales; family UBA932; genus Cryptobacteroides. Next base: position 2,494 of record CADBMD010000171.1, on the reverse strand, counting down.
TGCCTTTACGACTTCGGAAGGATTGAATATCGGCTTGGGGCCGTTGGCGAGTGCCACCGAATAATTGTAGACATATTCCAGTTCAAGTTCCATGGTCTCATAATCGAGGATGGACTGGGTGTCTTTTTCGGTGTCATGGGCGGCATAGCGGCCGGTAGTGAAGAGTATGGAAGGTATCTGTTTGTCATAGAAAGCCATGTGGTCCGAAGGATAAGGCTCTACGGCTGTGATGGTCGGACGGATCGGCTGCAGTTCATTGGAAAGGGACTCGACCATCGCGTTCATGTCGGCATTTGACGCAGTGTATGCGTAAAAGCCATCGGAGCCTGTCCCTACCATGTCCAGGTTGACCATTGCATCGATGTTTCCCACATCCGAGAAAGCCCTGTTAAGGAAATACCAAGATCCGGCGAAAGACTGGCGGGAAGCTCCGAAGGCAACTAGCAGTACAGACCGCCGGAGAAGAAGACGGTTGGTCTGCAGCATCCTGGCTAGTTCAAGGAACATGGCCAGTCCGGATGCATTGCCGTTGGCTCCGTAGTAAATCTTCTCTACTTCCCTGCCATCTACCATCATGGTTCCAGTCCCCAGGTTATCCATCCTGGCACCGATTACTATATAATTATTCCTGAGGGACTTGTCCCCGCCCTGGATGAAGGCGCAGACATTCCTTGAAGTCAATGTGTCTCCATTTTCCTGGCGGATGCCGAAAGGGTCTCCATGTTCGCCGGACAATACATCGACTCCGTACCCCCTGAGTACCTCTGTCACATACTCTGCGGTCATCTTTTCACCTTCCGAACCGGCCATACGGCCTTCCATGACAGCGGCCGATATGGTTGAAACATGCCGTTTGAAAGACGCGACAGTCTCGCTGTCGCCAAGTTCGGAATAGCCCGACTTGAATTGTGCGCCAAGGGTCAAAGGGCACAATGCCAGTGCCATCAAGGCAAAAACAATCTTCGTTCCTGTGTTCATCTCTTGTTCCTGTCTATTATCCAGACACCCTCAGGACAAAAATCCTGCCTCTTTATCTCTTTCAGCGATTCCTTGATCTCCGACTCATCATCGGTCCCGCAGATCCCGACAGCAGTGTAGCCGCCCTTGAAGCCCATGAGCTCTCCGGGATAACCTTTATCGGCTATCCTTGACTGGAACTTCCTGGCATTTTCTTCCTTTGAAAAAGTGGCAAGGACGATGTAGAATCTTTTCTTTCCGCCTGAAGAGAAAGCCTTGGACGGTTCCTTGACCTCTTCCTGTGTCACAGCAACAGCTTCAGGAACAGAATCCTTCTGCATCGCAATGGTGTCCGCAGCCGCAAGGGCGGCCTTCCTTTCCTCCTCGATCCTGATCGCCTGCCTCTTGGCTTCAATGTCGGCAGAAGTAGGACGTCCGGCCAAAGTCCTGAAAAAGTCACAACCCGACGCCAACAGAGCGACGGATGACAAGACAACGATATTCAGGAGAACATTTCTCATAAATTGCAAATTTAAACAAAAAATAACCATCTCCTTGACCTAGGCAAGGGAAATTATTTCATTTTTAAAGATAGGGAAATCTTAGTATATTTGTAAATTATTCAAGATAAAATAGACTATGGCAAGAGAAATAAAGTTCTCCCTTGTGTACAGGGACATGTGGCAGAGTTCAGGAAAGTACGTTCCAAGAGTTGACCAGCTTTGCGAGGTCGCACCTGCCATCATCGACATGGGCTGCTTCGACCGCGTCGAGACCAACGGAGGTGCATTCGAACAGGTGAACCTGCTTTTCGGTGAGAATCCGAACGTAGCGGTCCGCAAATGGACTGCTCCTTTCCATAAGGCAGGCATCCAGACCCACATGCTCGAAAGAGGCCTCAATGCCCTGAGGATGAACCCAGTTCCAAGAGATGTAAGGGATCTCATGTTCAAAGTCAAGAAAAAGCAGGGCACCGACATCGCCCGCTCCTTCTGCGGACTCAACGACCACCGCAACCTGCGCGGATCGGTCGAAGGTGCCAAGAAAGGCGGGATGATATCCCAGGTCGCACTTTCCATCACACATTCCCCCGTCCACACCGTCGCCTACTACATGAGCATCGTGGACAAGGTAGTTGAATATGGCTGCGATGAGATCTGCCTCAAGGATATGGCCGGAATCGGAAGGCCCAACGTCCTGGGAGAACTGGTAAGGGACATAAAGAAGAAATATCCCCACATAGTGGTCCAGTACCATGGCCACACCGGGCCAGGGTTCTCACCGGCTTCGATGCTGGAGGTAGCCCGCGCCGGTGCCGATTATCTCGATGTCGCCGTCGAGCCCCTTTCCTGGGGCAAGGTCCATCCGGACGTCATCACCATCCGTGAAATGATGAAGTCTGACGGCTTCCTTGTCAAAGACCTCAACATAGATGCCTACATGGAAGTCAGGAGACTCACCCAGAAGTTCATCGACGACTTCCTCGGATACTGGATCAACCCCTCGAACTCCCAGATGAGTTCGCTGCTCGTAGGCT
>CADBMD010000170.1 GCA_902795735.1 uncultured Bacteroidia bacterium | reverse complement strand
TTGCATCGCAGTGGCCGGTTATCCGGTCGACATCCATCATTCCGTCGGGCCGGATTGCACGATGCTTTTCGCCCAGGACAACTATGATATTCCTTACCGCTGCCTCGTGCCAGTAGGGCTGCACAACCTCCTGGTCAGTGGGCGTTGTGCCGGCTACACCCATGAAGCTATGGCTTCCGCAAGGGTAATGTCCACTTGCATGGCGGTAGGCCAGGCTGCCGGGACGGTGGCACGCCTTGCTTTGCTGCAAGGAGTGGAACCATCGAAGGTGGACGTGGGATCAGTACGAGAAGAACTTCTCCGTCAAGGAGCTTATCTGGGAGAGTAGGATCATGAGAAAATTGTTTACTGTTGCAATTGCCTTGTCCTTCGTCCTGGCAGCGCATGCGAAGCGTCCAGCAGGAGAATACCGGATCATGACTTGCAACATAAGGATCACCGGCCTGGAAGAAGACGCATCCTATCCCGAGCGTGTCTGGGAGAACAGACGCAACCTTTGTGTCAAGACGATCAAGGACAGGAATCCGGATTTCTTCTGTCTCCAGGAGGTAATCTATGACTCTTATTCCTGGTTCGTAGACAAGTTCGGAAAGGATTACTATTATTTCGGATTTGTCGGGCCGGAGATGGATCCGTGGACAGAAGGCTATCATTTCATCGGCAAGAATGTGATCTTTTTCAAGAAGAGCCGCTTCGAGTGGGTATCTTCCGGGACCTATTGGCTGTCAGAGACCCCGACCATTGCAGGATCCATGTCATGGGGGACGAACCGCGCCAGGCATTGCAACTGGGTTCGCATCCGGGACAAGAAGACAGGGCAGGAATTGCGCCTTGTCAACACCCATCTGGACCATAAGAGCGATCCGGCAAGGCGAGAACAGATAAAGATGGTTGTCGAAGAATGCGACCAGTATCCATCATGGATGCCCCAGATACTTTGCGGAGATTTCAATGCCGGAATAGAAAGCGCCCCCATCCAGTTCATCAGGACAAAAGAAGATTGGAAGGAGATGTATGAAGATATTCATGGACAAGGGGAGGCAGGAAGGACTTACCATGGTTTCCTGGGAGAGGAAAAAGGGCCGGGCCACAGGATAGATTTCATTTTCCACAAAGGGCCCGTCGAGACCTTGGATGCCACGGTCATCAAGGATCACGACGGCCCCATGTATCCCAGCGATCATTATTTTGTCGTCGCCGACTTCCGCGTCCCTTTGGATAAGGATTAAAAATTCTTAAATTTATAGTTCGAAAACAGATTTTTATCAGAAATATCATATCATGGATTCAAAACAGAGGATAGCAAAGGCGCTCAAGGTAGCGACCGACACCAAGGTGTTTGAAATGGGAAGAGGCGTCAGTTCAATGGCTCCGGATGTTTTCAAGCAGTACTTTCCTGGCCGCAAGGCAAAGATCATAGCCGACATCCACACTTGGCCGGCCCTTGGTGAGAAGGTCTACGGCTTGTTCGTCGAGGCCGGGATTCCTACCGAGAAATTCATAATAATGGAGGAGGAATTCCATGCCGAATGGGAATATATCGAGATGGTGGACAAGGAACTCGACGGAGGCTACATCGCTGTGTCCGTAGGATCAGGAGTCATCAACGACCTCTGCAAACTGTGTTCCCATCATCATGAACAGCAGTATCTTACGCTTCCTACGGCGGCTTCCGTGGATGGATATTCATCATTCGGAGCTTCCATTTCCTACCAGAATTCCAAGCAGACTTTTTCCTGTCCCGCACCTGTGGCGGTCATAGCCGACATTGATGTGATTGCGGCTGCGCCGAAGGAGATGACGGCTGCCGGTTATGCCGACCTTGCCGCCAAGGTTCCTGCCGGAGCCGAGTGGATGGTAGCCGACCTTATGGGAACCGCTCCTATCAAACCTGATGCATGGCATGTGCTCCAGGACTATCTGGACGACCTTCTTGCCAACCCAGCAGGGGTTGCGGCCGGTGATCCGGATGCTGTCGCGGACCTTTTCGAGGGATTGACCCTCAGCGGCATCGCAATGCAGGCCGCCCAGTCCAGCCGCCCGGCGTCATGCTGCGACCATCTTTTCAGCCACATCCTGGACATGACCCATCATCGCTTCAACGGGAAACTTCAGTCCCATGGATTCCAGGTTGCTATCGGTACTCTGACAATGTGTGCCGTCTTTGACGAACTGTTCAAGATGGATCTGACCAAGCTGGATGTAGAGGCTTGCGTCAAGGCATGGCCTACTCTCGAACAGGAACAGCAGAGAGCTATCGAGATATTCAAGGACTTCCCTGCTCCGACCCTGGGCTACGACAACATTACCAAGAAATACAATGACGCTGCAACTGTCGGCGAGCAGCTCTCAAGGTTCAGGGACACCTGGCCCGAATTCAAGAAGAAGCTCCAGGGACAGGTCTATTCCTTCAAGAAGATGCAGGGCCTCTTCAAGACAGCCGGAGCACCTTACGATCCTTCCATGATCGGAGTCACAAGGCAGCAGCTGAAAGACATGTTCCCCATCGTACAGCTGATGCGCCACCGGATGAACGTCCTCGATCTTGCAAAGAGGGGTATGTTCTACGATGAACTTGTAGAGCCGGTGTTTGCCAAGGGCGGCGCTTGGGAGATCTGACATCAAGGACTGTTTCCTGAATATGGCTACACGAGGAACCGGTGTGGGCGGCTTTGCCAAAGGAAGGGCTTTCGTGGTCGATGACCTCGGACAGAGGAATCCGTTCGAGGACATCCCTCCCGGAAGCATCCTTGTGGCGAAAACGGTCTCCCTGTCGGATTCCACCCTCATAGATTTCAAGAATGTCTTGGGCATGGTCACTGAATGTGACCCGGACGGTCATGTCTGCCTTCTTGCCAGGGGTATCGGCATACCTGCCGTGGTTGGCATCGAAGGATGCACTTCCGGAATAATCAGGGGAGACCGGGTGATAATCCAGAACCTGGACGTGATAGTCAATCCGGATCTTGAGGCCGTGAACACTTTCGACAGGCTCAGGAAGGAGGCTGACACCCAGCTCAGTCTTGATCTGCAATAGCCTGGACTTCCTTCATCACCCTCATGAAATTCCCTCCCCAGAAGCCTTCAATCTGGGATGGAGAATAACCATGCTCGAGCATCTTGACGGTGATGTTTATCAGGTCATTGTCTCCATTGCAACCGATGACACCGCCTCCCCCGTCGAAATCGCTGCCTATTCCCACATGGCTGTCGCCAGCCACTTCCACGCAATGGTTGAAATGCTTCATCATGTCATCTATGGTCATCCTTGAAGCATCTCTTTCGAGGAAGTCGGCTACTGAATAGACCTGGATCACACCTCCGTTTTCTGCAAGGGCTTTGAGCTGCCTGTCGTCAAGTCCCCTGTCATGGCCATAGATGGCCCTTGCTCCGGAATGCGAACAGATTACGGGCGCTTTGCTGTGCTTGATGCAGTCCCAGAAGGTGCCGGGCGAAGGATGTGAAAGGTCTATCATTATCCCCTGGCGGTTCATTTCTTCGATGACCTTCAGGCCATATTCAGTCAAGCCCTTGGAAGGGTTGCTGCCGTGCCTTGACGAAGTGTTGCAGATTGAATTGTCCCTGAAGTGGCAGAGGGTGATGTAGATTACCCCCAGGTCTTTCATCTTCTTGATGTTTTCCAGGTCGGTCCCGATGCCATAACCATTCTCCAATCCGATGAAAAAAGCTTTTTTGCCTTCGGCCTTCAATGCCAAGGCCTCATCCGGAGTCCTGGCAAGTCCGCACAAGCCGGGATATTTGGCAATGTCCTCCTTTATGCTTTCTATCTGACGGAGATTCTTCTCCACGGCCATCTGTGAAGACGCCTCGTCTGTCGGACCCTGCCAGAGGAAGCTGATGAGAACCTGCGAGTCAAGATGTCCTTCGTCCATCTTCGGGATGCTGCACTGGCTCAGAGTCCTTTTGCCGACAGAGAATCCCCTTGAGTACTCGTCGGGAAGGTCACAGTGGGTGTCAATCGAAAAGAGGCCATCCATCAGCACCTTGGCTTTCCGGTAGGTCCTGGCTTTCCTGACAAGCCCTTCCATGCTGGAAAACTCGCCGGTCATCCTTCTCAGTCCATCATCTATCTTACGGGTCAAGGGGGAACTCCCAAGGCAGGGAATGTTGAAATCAGCTATTGTCTTATAGACCAGGACCGAAACAGTGTTGTTTTCCGACACCCAGTTCTCAGGGAGGACTGCCCCATCCCACGAGAATGCCTTTGAATGCAGTATGGAAGCAGCATTATTCTGATCCTTGACATCCGGGATATCGACAGGTATCCCACCGGCGGCCTTGATCATTTCTTTTATGTGTACCGCCTGGGTGCAGGTTGGGACGGCAATCCTGGGCCCTGTCATCAAGTCATCATGATCAACCTTGCATGCTGTCCGTCCGTCTGTCGCGTAGGATGCCGTGATCTCAGCATCCGCTTTGGAAAACACGGCTTTAACTTCTTCAGGGTACACTATCGTCTGTGCTTGGACAGAGAGCGAGAGAATAAGCGAGAAGAGAAAGATTGTCTTTTTCATGTGCAGGACGACTATTTATCAGTGCGAATTTACGAATTTTGGGAAAAAGACTATGATTGAAAACTTCACATTGAGAGAGATGGCCTCTGTCCTTCTTGACTTGTTCCTGCCGAGGACTTGTCCAGTCTGCGGTGGGTTCCTGACTCGGAAAGAGGTAAGTGTCTGTGCGGCCTGCCTTGCGGATCTACCCAGGACGGGGTTTGCTTCCATGAGGAACAACCAGATGTCCGACAGGTTCAACGCCCTTATCCAGAGGGATCTACCGTCGTGTCCTTCGCCTGGGGGCTCTTCTTTTGAGAGATATGTCTTTGCTGCGGCTCTCTTTTTCTATAGGCCCGGGTCTGGATACCGAAGGATAACACACAGGCTCAAGTATCATTCTGACTTTAAAACCGGGCGGTATTTTTCTCGGATGCTGGGCCGGGAGCTGGCTCGGTCGGTATTGTTTCAGGATGTCGGAGCCGTTATTCCGGTACCGCTTCACTGGAGCCGGCGCTGGTCCAGAGGCTACAATCAGGCTGAAATCATCGCTCAGGAAGTGGCATTGCAACTGGGGGCTGTCCTTAAGCTGGATGTGCTGGCCAGGGTACGGAGGACGAAGACCCAGACGAAGAAGTCCGTAGCAGAAAAGACGGCTAACGTGGCCGGTGCATTCAAGGTTCGTAATGTAGCAGGCCTAGAGGGGGTTTCGCACATACTGCTTGTGGATGATGTCTTTACAACCGGGGCGACTCTATATTCTTGTTACATGGCTATCAAAGAAGGGGTCGGCAGTGGGGTACGGATTTCAATTGCAACGCTGGCTTGTGTGGGAAGATAACAATTTGTAAGGACAAACGTTTTATTATTTTAATTTCGTTCGTTTATATGCCATGTGGGTGCGTAGAATGGAGATATATTAAAACTATTAAACATTTTACTTATTGTTTAAAGGCTATTGAATCAGGCTATTAAACTATGACGATGAAAAATTGTAAGAAAAAATTTAATAAAAAATTTGCATTTGTTTAAAAAAGCACTAACTTTGTCCTCGGGTTGAGCAAGGAGGTTCTCTCCCCGATCAACCTATTGGTTATTAGTTTTAGTGTTATTAATTATGTGGTTAGAGTGAGGGTC
>CADBMD010000169.1 GCA_902795735.1 uncultured Bacteroidia bacterium | reverse complement strand
CGGTGCCATAGATGCGGCTCTCGTCAATGTGACCCTTATAGCGGGCAAGCAGGCTGTCCGTCAGTTCCCAGATGGCCGTCAGGGCCTCGCTGGAGGCGACCAGGTCGTTGGTGGTTCGGCGGCTCTCTTCGATCTGGGGGACCAGGACGATGGCACCCCGCTCCGCATGTTTCACGGCTGCGCGCGAAGATGTGATCCCCGCCATGGGGTCCGACTGGTTGGCTCCAGCATGCTCCATGTGAAGGACGAAGGGGACAGTGCTGTCCAGCTCCTCAAGATTGTTCGGGACGTACAGCGCATAGGGGAGCTCGAAGTCCACATACTCGCCGGTGTACTCGCTGTAGCAATGCTTCGCGTGGAAGGCATCCTCTCCGATACGGTGCAGAGTCCAGCCGCTGCCAGGAGCAAACTCGTACAGGATGATCCCGTCCTTGTCGGTTTCATATTCGGTCATCTTTCGGCCGCGCATTTCACGCTCCACCTCCTTGTAGTTGGTAAACAGTGAATCGTCTGGTTCCACCGTCCCGCCAGCCGCCCGGAGGGGCAGGACCTGCCTTGCTCCTGCGAGCATTGCAGTCGTGTAGGAGAGGTTGGCCGTGGACAGGACATAGTCCGTGTTCACCTCGATGATGACGTATCTCCCGCTGGGACGGCCGCCGTCAGAGGATGTCGCCGGTTCAGTGTTGACGTACACTTTGGTGATGGCTCCTTCATTGCCTGGGACACCGTCCTGGTCCGTCTCAATGACCCTTTCAAAACCGTTCCTCTGTTCCTGCAGCAAGGTGTAATCTACAATCTCGAAGGTCTCTGGCGTGATGGATCCAGCCTTGACATTACGGTCGTATTCAATGATGACTGCGGAACACTTCGCCCCTTCCAGATCCACGAACCCATAGGACTTGACACCCTTGATGGCGTCGCTTGCAGGAAACCATCCCCGCAAGAACCGCTATGAAAAAGAATGATCGCTTCATATGAATAGCTTTGGTGATATACAAATATAGCGATTTTTCCAAATCGAACCTTCCTGTATCGGACTATGCCATGAACCCCTATGTGGGATGCCTGCATGCCTGCAAGTACTGTTATGCATCCTTCATGAAGCGTTTCACCAATCATCCTGAGCCGTGGGGCACCTTTCTGGATGTAAAGGCCATCATCGAACGGGCAAAGCACCAATGCAACCTTGTTTGGCTGGAGAATCTTAACCTTCGCGGAGATTATCGTCCGGTCATCATGGACTAGATCCATGAAAATCATCCTGAACTGGATGAACTATATAACCGGATATATTCCCAAAAGGATTGCAGATTGGACGGACTGACTTTCTTCTCGACCATGGCCAGAGCGGATGTAATGTTATCACGGGTTGGGGATCCTGACCGCAGGCCAGCCGTAGTCCTTGTAATACTTGACTCCGAGATGGTTCTTGTAAACGTATTCGGAGATGGCGGCCTTGCGGATTTTTTCGCGAAGGACATGGTCTGAATTGGCTTTCTGGAATTCGTCGAACCGATCCCCGAAGATGGCCCTGGCCGTAGGAAGGAACTCGCTCCCGTCCCCGACCGCATCAAGACCCGGGGCGAAGTAGTTCCCTGCGGAATCCTTCTTGACATGCATCTTCCCGGCATGGTTGCCGCCGGAGACAAACATGAGGGTGTCGCCGACGATGTCGTAGTTCTCCACCCAGAAGTCGCCCAGGACCTGTATGTCATCCGGGTTGCTGTCATCAACCGAAGCATAGTCATGGTAGATGATGCAGTGACCGGCAGGAACGTACTGAGGGGCGACTTCGTTGGTGAAGTACCGGTCGATGGCTTGGAAATAACTGTCAGTCACAACCTGCATCGCTTCCGGTTCCACAGGTGCCGTGTTCCGGCTGCCCTTCCTGTTTCCGCAGGAAGAGAAAAACATGGTTGTTGCAACCATGCAAAGTAGAATTCTGATTGTAAGTTTCATTTCAGATCTCCATTTTATCTGATCTGTTCCAGGAAAGATTTGGGCAAGCAAATGTTATAGAAGGGATTGATCTTGTCCGGAGAAAATCAGGTCGTTCGATTCCGTTAAAAACTCTCATGATTCCTGGACTTCTGCATCTATACAAGTACGAAGTTAATCAAATTCTTGTAAACCACAATCCTCCAGAATGTTGTTTGATTCTCTAAAAAAGCTGTTAAATATTATTTCGCCAAGTGAGGATAGAATGCTATATTCGTGGCGGGAGCTTGAATTTGATGAAATACATTTATATGGCTTTGCTTTTGATTATCTTGCTGTTTGCTGCAATCGTCATATTTGCACTAATCATTGTCTTCAGGAGGCAAAAGAAGTCAAAAAGAATCATGCGGGAAGGAAAACTCCTGAAAAGTGAGACGATAAGCCAAGACGGTGATATGTTTTACGTGGAGAAGGTCGCTTTCAAGGACTGGCATGTCAGTCTTCACTAGTTTCAGATCCATGCCGGTCGATGAGTTTGACCGTATTGCCAGGCCATTGATCATGTCATGACAGGGATCGTTATTTAAGCAGGGACATATATCATATTATCGGTAGCCGCTATTCTTTACGTCGAAATGCGGTCGGGGATTCTCCGGTGTGGGCCTTGAAGTATTTGCGGAAGGTGAACTGTTCCGGGAAGGTTTCTCTTTTGTCGGGCGCTTATTTGCCGCCATGATGTTCCTCTTTGCCGAAGTGTTCATGCATTGGGTGATGTTTCCCATCAGGCTCAAATCTTTCTACAACGCTGGCATGGCAACTGCCGTTGGTTGCGGAATCATTGCCTGCAGCTATTTCTTCGGTGGCGTTTTCGATGCCAGTATGTTCTTCTGGTACGACTATGTGCTGGCAGTTGTGTGGTTCAAGAAATAAAGTCTCTTGTTTCTCGTCTACTGAAACAACTGTGCTAGGCACACATTCGCTAAATCGTATGACAGAATAATT
>CADBMD010000168.1 GCA_902795735.1 uncultured Bacteroidia bacterium | reverse complement strand
GGGCCGCAGCCTTGGCGGCCGGGATTAAGCTAAACGACTTGGTCGATTAGGCAGCGAGTGCGTAGTTGTTGTTGGCAACTAAATTGTTGAAAGACCGGTTTGGCGGGCAGATCTCTCAGAAGCCCGACGTGCTTACCACGCGGAATCATTGCTGTCAAAACCAGAACATCCCCATGTGGTGCGACAAATATACGATGATTATTCTTAATTTGTTTCAGAGAGGAATTTATTATTTTTGCGGTATGGAACAAGTGGTCTGGGATCCGCTTAGGAAAAAGAATGTCGCACTGACGCCCGAAGAGAAGGTACGCCAGTGGTTTATCGGTGTCCTGCGCGACCAGGTCAAGGTCCCTGTGCACATGATGATGAGCGAGGTGTCCATGAAGTACGGCCGCAAGCCTTTCAGGGCGGATATCTTGGTCTATGGCCGGGACACGTCCCCGCTGATGGTCGTGGAGTGCAAGAGGGAAGATGTCACTCTGGACAGGGAAGTGCTTGAGCAGGCTTTGAAGTACAACATGGTCCTTGGAGTGAAGTTCATAGCGATCACTAACGGCCAACGGACTTTCGGCTTCAGGAGTACCGGTGATCCGGAAAAACCCTTCGAACAGGTAAGGGAGTTCCCCGACTGGGAAACCATGCAGGAATAAACAAAGGCCCATGCAGGAGTATTGAATGATGAGCAAGGAATCCACCATAACCGAGGGTTTTCTCGACAGCCCGATTTTCGGAATAGTATCCGATGCTGCCGAAAGGCTTGGCGTGCGGGCTTTCGTGATAGGTGGCTACGTCCGGGATTGTTTCCTCGGACGCAGCAATGACGACATAGATATAGTCGTGGAAGGCAGCGGCATCGGACTGGCCGAGGCTGTGGCCGCAAGCATAGAAGAAAAGGAACATCGCCACTGTACCGTGTCTTTCTTCAAGACATTCGGCACCGCCATGCTGAAATGGCATGGTGCCGAGATAGAATTCGTGGGGGCGAGGAAGGAATCCTACCGTCATGATTCAAGGAAGCCGATAGTCGAAGACGGAACACTTGAAGAAGACCAGATGAGGCGTGATTTCACGATCAATGCCATGGCCTTCAGCCTCCAGAAGGAAGATTATGGAGCCTTGGTCGATCCTTTCGGAGGCATAAGGGATCTGGCTGCCGGGATCATAAGGACTCCTCTGGAACCGGAACAGACTTACAGCGACGATCCATTGAGGATGCTGCGTGCCATCCGCTTCGCTACTAAGCTTTCCACTCCAGAACATCCTTTCACCATTGTCCCTGAGTCCATCAGGGCCATGAAGGCCATGAAGGACAGGATGACAATCCTTTCCCAGGAGAGGATTGTCGAGGAACTGAACAAGATCCTTGTCTGTCCGCGCCCTTCCATGGGGTTCCGCCTGATGGATGAGACTGGACTGATTGATTATATCCTCCCTGAACTCAAGAAACTGAAGGGAATAGAGACTGTAGACGGGAAGGGACACAAGGAGATATTCTCCCATACCCTCCAGGTGGTCGACAATGTGGCAGCCGCCGAAGCTGCGGCGATTGAAGCTGGCACCCTTAAAGATTATTATCCGAAGGAGGATGGCGATGGCTTCAATGAAACCGTCAGGACCAGCCCGAATGTCTGGCTCAGGTGGGCGGCCTTGCTTCATGACATAGGAAAACCTGTAAGCAAGCGCTTCGATCCAACCATAGGCTGGACCTTCCATGGCCATGAAGTGGTCGGGAGCAGGATGGTCCCCAAGATATTCACAAGGCTGAAGATGCCTCAGAATGAGAAGATGAAGTACGTTCAGAAGCTGGTTTCCCTCCATCACAGGCCGATAGCATTGGTCGATAATGAAGTCACTGATTCGGCCGTGCGCCGTCTTCTGTTCGATGCCGGCAATGAAATTGACGACTTGATGCTTCTGTGCAATGCCGACATCACTTCCAAGAATCCAGTGAAAGTGGCCCGGATCAAGGAGAATTTCGAGCTGGTCAAGCACAAGCTTGTCGAAGTGGAAGAGAAGGATGCCATCCGCAACTGGAAGAATCCTATCACCGGGGAATATATCATGGAGGTATATGGAATTCCACCAAGCAAGGAGATAGGTATCCTCAAGGAATTCATTAAGAATGCCGTCCTTGACGGAGAGATCGGGAACACCTTCGAGGAGGCGGATGTCCTGATGAGGCAGAAGGCCGCCCAGATGGGATTGAAAGAATTGTAGTGATGCCGTCAATCGAGGATTACATAGCTTACGTGACCAATGTCAGGCGCTATTCCAAGAGGACCGCGGAGATATATTCAGAGGTCCTCAAGGATTTCGCTCTCTTTGCTTCTGGTGATCCGGTTGAGTCCCTGACTCCACAGATCCTGCGCAGCTACGAGGTTTATCTTCTGGATCAGAGGAAGCTGGACCCGAGAACTGTCAACATGCACCTGAGCGTCCTTTCAGGATTCTGCCGCTACCTAATGAAGACAGGAGTCCTGAAATCAAATCCGGCCAGGCTTATTTCGCGGCCGAAGGTAGAAAAAAGGCTCCCGGTTTTCTATAGGGATGAATCCATGGAAGACTATTTCGACAGCACCGAAAGCAATGCCTCGAGTGAGAACCTTGAACTGGTAACAGGAGACGACAAGCTTTCCAAGGAAATCTATTCCAGGCGGTTGGCAAGGCTGATAGTCTCCATGTTGTACTCGACAGGGATCCGTCGTTCCGAACTGATCGGCCTTACCCTCGGGAGCGTGGATTTCTCTAGGAAGACCATGATGGTGAAAGGAAAGGGAGACAAGATGAGAGAAATTCCTCTTGTTCCTTCTCTTTGTGAGGAAATTTCATTATATTTACAAACAGTTGAAACGATGGAAGGCCGCAAGAGGACCGCTTCTGAGCCCCTTCTGGTGACGGAAAAGGGTTCCAAACTCTATCCGATGCTGGTAGACAGGGTGATAAAGAGCGAGCTTGGGCAGGTCGGGAGCATCACGGGGAGGAAGTCTCCCCATGTGTTGAGACATTCACTGGCCACGGAACTTCTCAATGAAGGGGCCGATCTCAACTCTATCAAGGAACTCCTCGGACACTCCTCGCTGGCTGCGACGCAGGTCTATACGCACAATTCCATCGAGAAACTGAAAAAAGTTTATGTTAACGCCCATCCAAGGGCAAAAAGCGGAGGTAAAAATGGAGATCAGAGT
>CADBMD010000167.1 GCA_902795735.1 uncultured Bacteroidia bacterium | reverse complement strand
GTCATATTCACTGATGACTTTCAGAGTCTGCTGGAGAAGGTCTTTGAAAGAAGCGAGTTCCGAAGAGGACCCGAAGGCTGCGAGGAGAGTCTTTCCCCCTTTCTTGAATATGCCGGCGAATGATCCTGTGTTTCCGGTCATGAGCGACCGGGCCAGCGATGAAGATGAGTCGATGAAGGCCAGTACTGTCTCGGAGGTACGGAAAGCCTCTTTGATGGCATCTTCCGATGGGTCGTCAAGGATATTGGATTCCCCGCCGGCAAGGGCGGCGATAAATCCTTCCTGCATCTTGAATCCGGGGAGTCCCAGCTGGACGGCCAGGTCTTTCTTGTACTGGTCGATGCTCTTCTCCAGGTCGGGGATGTTCATCCTGTAGAGATTGGCGTACTTGTAGTGGGTCCTGTAAACGTCCTGCCAGTGATCGGTGTACCCGTTGAATGTGAACTGGTGCTCTGCGACGGGACCAATGGGATCTGCGGCCGTTTGCTTGAAGCCGGCAAGCGGCCCGCTTGAGCAGCCTGTCCAGAACATCGCACATGCCAGCAATAAGGAAAGGAGTATCTTCTTCATATGTACGAAATGGTTAGAGGGAACGGCATGTGGTCACCGCTCCCTCTGTAAAGATACTCAATATTCTTAACAATCTGTACTTTATCGGAGTATTCCGATCAATTCATCCAGGGATGTTGCAATGGATGGAAGTTGCTCCATGAGGCTTTCCGAGCAATTCAGCCGTCCAGTGATGCAATGCGGCACTTCGGCCGCATCGGCTTCCATTTCCCTGCCTTTGTCTGTCAGTGAGACTATAACTTTCCGGGAGTCAACCGGATCTTTCTGCCGAGAGACCAGGCCTTCTTTTTCCATCCTCTGCAGCAGGGGAGTCACGGTGTTTGTTTCAAGTAGGAGCCTTTTCGCTATGTCGTTGACGGGCTGCCTGTCCTTTTCCCAGAGTATCATTAAGACAAGGTACTGGGGATAGGATATCCCCAGTGCCTTGAGTAATGGATAGTAGGCCTGCGTCATCAGACGGGAGGCGGTGTAGAGCCGGAAGCAAAGTTGGTTGTCCAGCTTCAATTCTTCGTGCATGGTCAGCTATTTAACAATGCCATGACCTTTTCCTTCATGGCTTCAGGAGTCGTCGTGGGAGCGAACCTCTCGATTTCGGTTCCGTCCCTGCTGATCAGGAACTTGGTGAAATTCCACTTGATCGCGTTTCCGAGGGTGCCTTTGGCGGCGCTCTTCAGGTACTGGTAGATGGGGTGGGCATTCTTGCCGTTGACCTCGATCTTAGACATCAGGGGGAAGGTCACTCCGTGATTGATGCGGCAGAACTCGGCGATTTCTTCGTTGGTGCCGGGCTCTTGGTGGGCGAACTGGTCGCAAGGGAATCCGATTATGATGAGTCCCTGATCCTTGTACTTCTGGTAGAGAGCTTCCAGACCGTCGTACTGGGGAGTGAATCCGCATTTGCTGGCGGTGTTCACTATCATCAGGACTTTTCCTTCGAAGGAGGCGAAGTTCACCTCGTTGCCCTTGTTGTCAAGAGCCTTGTAATCGTAAATCTTTGACATGATCTTTAAAGCTGTTTGACAAGCCAGTTCTGGAGACCGATCTTCTCGATGAGCTCGAGCTGCTGCTCCATCCAGTACATGTCTTCTTCTTCGTCAAGAGCATAGGCCTGGAGCGTCTGGATAGATTTCTGTTTGTCCATATCTTTTGATTATTTAGTTATATCGTTTACGACACAAAGATAAGGATAAAATTAATATCGCTTGCGATATTTTAATTTTTTTACAATAATCTTATTTTTGCAACAATTTATCCAGTGAATATGGTACAAGCAGACCAGTTTCCTGTCGAAACGCATCCTTTCGAGCCCTTCCTTCCGATCAAGGCCAGGGTGCTTTTCCTGGGCAGTTTCCCGCCACCCAGGAAGCGCTGGTGCATGGATTTCTACTATCCCAATTTCATCAATGATTTCTGGCGTATCGTAGGCCTTGTTTTCTTCGATGACAAAGACAGGTTCGTTGACACGATCAGGAAACAATTCCTTGTCGATGAGATCATTCCATTCTGTGAAGGGAAGGGATTGGCTTTTTATGACACGGCTTCCGCGGTCCGCCGGTTGAAGGGAAATGCCTCTGACAAGTTCCTGGAAGTAGTGACCCCGTCCGACGTTCCTGCCTTGCTCAGAAAGATAGGAGAGTGCAAGGCCGTTGTTGTCACAGGAGAGAAAGCTGCTGAAACCTTAGGCGCAGTTTTCGGTGCGGTTGCACCCGGAGTCGGTGGACATTCTTCTTTCACATTCGAAGACCGCAACATGGAATTGTACCGTATGCCCTCCTCTTCAAGGGCCTATCCGCTTTCATTGCAAAAAAAAGCCGACGTTTACCGCCGGCTTTTCGAAGATCTGGGGATGGTTAGTTCACCCTGACACTTATATTCTTGGTTGAGATCATACTCTCACCGTCGGTGTAGTTGAGCTCGACGTAGCCCGACCCCTTGTTTTCAAAATAGAGGAACATCACCCAGTAATTCCTGCCGGAGGCTTGCTGAGAGTATATTCCTGTGCTCAGTGTTGTATTGTCCGGCCACCAATTGTTGATCGTGTAATGAGACTTCGTCAAGTCCTCGATCGGTTTGTTTGAAAGGTCGGTTACTATGAAGGCGACATATTTGTCACTAAGAGTGCCTGTGATATTCCCTGAGAAGTCCGTTTCCCCGCTTGTCGCTTTCTGGATCCTGAACTTCCACTTCTTGGATCCATCCAGATAGACATTGAATGTGACATCCTGGCTGAGGGTAACAACGCCGTTGTCATAGGTCAGGCGTACCTTGGCCGTACCATTCTTCTTGAATGCAACATTTGCGTAGTAGTAGGAAGAAGAACCGTAGGTGTTCTTTTCTTTGGTTAATGTAATGCATCCATTATTGGATACAACCTTGAAATCCCAGTGGGATTCATCGCCGTCGTAGTAGGTGTGGCCGGTACCATCGCTAAGGGTGATCTTCATGGAATCGCCCAGAGACCCGCTGTTGCTTCCCATTATGTAGGTGAACGTGTATGGTTCAGGGTTGGCTCCACCAGGTCCAAGGGACGTTGAAGACCCGCTGTTTTGTGTATAGCACCACCTGAAGTCTTTAACAGTGACAGTGCAGGTTTTCTCGAAAGATCCATCCTTGGTCTGCACTTTGATGGTTGCCGTCCCTTTCTTGACAGCGGTCACCTTGCCATTGCTGACCGTTGCGATGGATGCATCGCTAGTGCTCCATGTTACGTCTTTATTGGAGGCATTCTCAGGTTTGACAATCGCAGTCAACGTGTAGGTCCCGCCGATAGTCATGGCCAGACTTGTCTTGTCAAGTTCGACTCCGGTAACTGCGATGGTCTTTGCCGTGACGGTGACCTTGCAAGTGGCGGTCTTGCTGCCATCTGCGGTGGTGACGGTGATAGTGGCGGATCCGGCCTTCACGGCTCCGACTGTACCGTCATCTTCGACAGTGGCGACCTTCGGGTCGCTGCTCTTCCAGGTG
>CADBMD010000166.1 GCA_902795735.1 uncultured Bacteroidia bacterium | reverse complement strand
CACCATCCGTGAAGCCAAATTCGGAACACAATATTCCCTGACAGGAGGTACTCTTCAGAATAGTGGTACAGAGGCATTCAACTATGCCTGCAAAGCTGATCCAAACATGGATATTACCAAGGGTTTGGTTGTCATAGTTCTCAATAGTTCTGATTATGGCGGAATTACCTATCTGTGGAACGATGGTTCGGCGATTGCCATCTGCCCGAAGAGTACTGATCCTTATCCATTTGACTTTAGGGGACTGGTTCAACATGAAGCAGGCGGACATGGTTTTGGGAAACTGGCGGATGAGTATATCTATAAAAATGCTTTCATTGATGCATGTGACCCATCTTGTCCGTATGAACATCTAGATGGATTCAGACCAGCGAAGGCTAACGGCTGGTACAAGAATCTATCCGAAACTGCCAATCGCGACGAAGTCCCATGGAGTCACCTGATGTATCATCCGACATATTCAAATACGGTTGACATCTACGAGGGTGGTTTCTACCACACCCGTGGCATCTTCCGCAGCGAGCCGAACAGTTGCATGAACAACAACATCCCGTACTACAGCGCCATTTCCCGCCAGGCCATTGTCGAGCGGATCATGGACTACGCCGGAGTCCCGTTCAATCTTGACGACTTCTACACCAACGATGCTGCCGCACTCAACACGCGAGCCAGTGTCGCGGCCTCTCCCGCCTGGGTTCCCAACCCCAGCTCTTCAAATTACCAACATCAACATCCCATCATCATGGGCGATCATCCAGCAATTAAATAATAAGATAAGCTATGTATAACCGCTTTACCCAATACTGCAGACAAAACTTGAATCCTGCTGTTTCAGACTATCGTTATTATAATAGTGTAGTGTTATGTGCCCTTGATGCAAGCTTTTCTGCAAGAGCTCGTTATAACTCTGTTATTAATGTTCTTGATCGTTTTTGTACCTGGGCTGGAAATAATAATATTCCCTTAGTCTGGGCTCCTCAGATCGATTGCCCTCCTATCGACCAGCAAGTAACTGTGATGCAGGTGCAAACATTGATTCAAAATCAGACTCCGGATAACTTGGCAGATATTGTTCATAATCATTCAAGAGTAGCTCGACGGTTAAAGTCAGAGTTGTTCATCGATATGATGAATGTATTTCATGACTATCAAATCAATACATATCAGGATTTCCAGACTCATTTTGATGACAATGAGTTTAAAGAATCAATTTTGCATCTTGCGGGAGTAGGCCCTGCAACGCTGAATTACCTATATATGCTTGCTGGTTATCCTGATTTAATTAAAATTGATATATGGATAAGAAGATTCGCTGCAGATGCTACTGGAGTGGGTAATTTGACTGATGACCAAATATGCGACTTGTTCATATATGCAGCTAATCAGTTAGGTTATACTCCAAGGCATCTTGATCATATGGCTTGGGCTTTTCGGAGAAATAAAAATGCTTGATTATGAAAAGGTTATTTGTATTATTCACAATGGCGTTTCTTGCCATTTCTTGTCAAAAACAGGGGATTGATACAGATTCAAGATATATGTCTCTCCAGTTCATCCATCCTTCGGCTGTGACGAGGGCGACCGAGACGGAGTTTGAGTCGGGAGACAAGATAGGCCTTTATGTGGTTGAGACTCCGGCTCCGCTGCAGGTGTCTGGTAACTCTGTCAACAACCTCCAGGCGACCTACAACGGCTCGCAGTGGACAGGAGACTCCGGCCTTCGTTGGCCTTCGACCGAAAGTGTCTGTGACATCTATGCCTACTATCCTTACATGGAGGTTAGCAAGATAACTGCAGAGCCTTTCTCTGTCCTTGAGGACCAGTCCGAAGGTTTCGGAGCCTGTGATTTCCTCTGGGGAAAGGCGGCTTCAGTGGCTTACACGACCGATGCTATTCCTGTGCACTTCACGCACAAACTGTCAAAGATTACCTTGAAGCTTGTCAAGAGTGAAAGCTACGTCGGTGATCTGCCTTCTAATGCTGTGTTTTATGTCCACAGCACCGTGCCAGACGCCACGGTTGACCTGACCACCGGTTCTGTGACCAAGGACCCTTACGGGACAGCTAAGACAATAACCTGCCATAAGGTTGATGACGCCACTTACGAGGCTGTCATCGTACCGCAGCGCCTTGCCTCCCGTACGCCTCTTTTCGAGATGGTCGCCAATGGCGTCTCCTATCTAGTCGAAGGCTCCTTCAACTTCAAGCCCGGAATCAACTACACCTTCAACGTCACCCTTAACACCTCCACCGAGTCCATCCGCATTGAGATCGGCGGTGAAATCGCCGACTGGAATTAGCCGGGACGGTACAATGTCAGGGAAACGAATTGGCTTTGATTATTAGGGAGTTAAGCATTTGGCTTCATCTGAAAATCAACGAGGCTAAATGCTTAACTTATTGTAACCCAGATGTATCGCACCTCCGGTGATTCGCCTTCCATTAGGCGAAAATGCTGTTGAGGTCGTATCAATGTTCCGCCACTACTCCCCGTACGTCACATCAGTTCCGGCAAGGGAGAAACTCCATCGCCGGGGCATGGGTGGTTCCCGTGGCGCTGGAGATAATTATGCTTCTTAAGGTAGTATGCCTGTCAGCCGGTTGCAAATTGAACGTATTCCTGCGGAGATCCTGCGTTGCATCTCGGGGCGGGGGTGGCGTTGTCCGTTGGCATAGTGGCTAAGTTGCTGCTCATTGATTCCGGTTTCCTTTGCGAGTGCTTTTCTCGTCAGATACAAGTCGCAAAACTTGAGTTGTGCCCTTGTTGTCATGATGAATGTTGGCTCCCATCCGTCTTTCAGAGCTTCAGGAATAGATTCTCCACCTTCAATGAGGCCGTCTAGATGAAACTTGAGGGCTTCAATAATATTCTCCTTGACATTGTCCAGGGTGTCGCCAGTTGCGACACATGCGATGTCTGCATCGATTGGTACCGCACTGAAATTATTCGGTACCCAATCTATTATTATTGATAACGTTTTCATTCTTAATAACTATTTATTTCCATCCTGCTTGTCTCCAGATACTGTTCAAGATAAAGGGGTCCAAGTCATCGTTTGGCTTGCCACTGACAGTGACAGTCCCAGGTTTGTCCCTGCATTTGAATTGCCTGTGGTCTCCTTTGGTTCGGACAACTTCCCATCCGTCTTGTTTCAAGAGTTCAATCACTCTTTTTACCTTTATGGTTCTCATAATCTAAGTTTATCTTCGCAAAGATATATAAAAATATATCAATTATGAATAGTCGAATGCTGATACTGCGAAACTTTTTGGATGGCACTTTGGGTCTACGGAAAGAAACTCCAGGAGCATCGCACCTCCGGTGATTTACCTTCCATCAGGCGAAAATGCTGTTGAGGTCGTCGCGGAGGTTTTTGAACCCAGCCGTTAAGCCAGACAATCTTATGGAATTTATCGAATTTCGTAGCAGTTTAGTTCTGCTAACATAGTAATATTTCTATTAATAATAGTTATGTTTAGTAGAGTTTCGGATGGCTTGAGTTGAGCTCTGATTTCTTCCGGAACGGTCTCTCCATCCTCAATCAGTCCCTCGAAATGAAACAGTGGCTTGACCTTGCCATGAAAGGGCATTTACGCGCCTCGTAAAGTGATAAGACGGGCTTTAAACCTCGGGGAAATCATTGAGCATGTCGATCGCTTCCAGGCAGATGTCTTCATCGAATAGTTCGGGATCATAGTCCTTTCCGTCATCGGTGTTGGCGTACCATTCCAGGCGTTCCCGCTCATCTCTGGTCAGCCTTTCCCCGGCTGCTTTCTTCGCATGGATCTCGCAGAGTTCATCGTAACCCCAGTAGCTGCCACAATCCTCGGGAGGACATGCCCGTTTGCCACCGACAAACCTGATCTCATGAGGCTCTCCGGGAGCATATTCGCTGATAGATGAAAGACGTATATCATGCTCCCAACTATCGCCGAAGTCATATTCAAAGACAATCTGTTTGCCTTTGTCATAGAGGACTTCCTCAACGGTGTGCTCTTCCTGATTGAAGTGGCGGCTCTGTGAAAACCCGAACTCCATGTCCCCATCCCTTTGGTAATAAGGCTCGTAGAATGTGTCCATCCCAATCCTGAAATGGTTGAGATGGTAACCGGCCCACCCCATTGTCTCGATGATCAGTTCCGAAAGATGGCGGAGGGTGATGTTGGAAGGCACCTCGACCTTCCGCCAGATGGCGGGCTTGATGTGTCGTAAGGTGAAGCGCAGAGTGTACTTCATGACATGTTTAGCCGGGAGGTAGGGTGGATAATGCTCCTCGTCAAAATCCATCTCGCCAAAGTCGCCATCATCATCAGGGCTAGACGGTTCTCCGGGATGGGATATTCCTATGTTCCCGAGCATCTTATTCTTCATAGTATCAACTACTTCTTGAATATCTTCCCGTTTCTGGCCGGTCAGTCGCATCAATTCTTTGATGAGTTCTTCTTCAGGATTGTACATGGGGTCCTTGTGTTATTTGTGCTAAGATGACAATAATTTGTTGAGTTTCCTCTATTTGTTTGTACTATAGCATTTGCGATATGCTCAAGGGGATCCACGATAGCTCCGGTTGTCCGTGCGGGGCAGTTAGGGCAGTTTAGATTGTGGCTTACTCAAGCACTGAACCATGTGGCTTGTTTTCTGCATCACATAGAGCGTTTTCCCCTTCTTTTCGCGCTATGTGGTCGGTTTCCCGAACCACATAGCGCACAGTCTCCGGCTGGAAGTTTCCGGTGAGTAATATCTTTGCAGGAACGGGGCACTGTCCCCTGTTTTTCGGGAAATATTAACTACATTTATGCGACCAAGCGGTTCGGACGGGCAATGCGGCTGAGCCACACGGAGACGGGCTTGCCGGCCCCTCTGATATCTGAAAGTTGTGCGGACAGCAAGAGCTTGGTTAAACATAATGATATTAATAATATGTTGAAAAGGATGTATATGAAGGATGCCATGATGTGCCTGGCATTTTGGGGCCTGGCGGTGATGCTGGTTGCCGGATGCGGCGAAAAGGCTGCAGGAGCTGATTCCCGGAAAGAGGAGGAAGGCAAGGAGGAGTATGAGTGTTTCCGCGATCCGACGATGGAGAACGGAGTCTGGCTTCTTTCTCCGAAAGATGGCAGACGCGTTCCGCTCGAAGTGTTCCGTCTAGGCAAGGGGACGGCTGACCCGGTCTGGGACCTGTGCCAATGGAATAATCGGCATGACCTGGCAGGCGTCACCCCGGAGGAGACGGCGTATGGGACGACTTTCAGCAATGGCGTGCATACTTTTGCGCGAGATGCGGACGGTGTTTTAACGATGATCCTCGATGCCTCCAAGGAATATGACACCCCGCGTACAGACGGTCCGTGGCCGCACATGCTCGTTCAGTCGAGTTTTGGAGGAATACCGCTTAAGGGACTGAAGCGGCTGGAACTGACATTCGACGAACGGATTCTGTCGGTGGAAAACCGGATGGGAGACGCTTTCGATCCGGCTCGGCATACAGCTCAGGCCCTGTTCTATTTCAGTATCGCCGATCGGAATCCAGCATCAGCATGGAACAACAAGAGCATCTGGCTAGGTGTGGCTGCCTGGGACTGGCGTGGTGGACTGACCAGACAACCGGAAGTGAGTTTCGACAAAGGGACGGCAACGTACATCTATCAGATGGCCAGTGAGAAAACGTTCTCGGGGGCTGACCTGACAGATAGGAAGTGGAGTACTTGTCACGTAGATGTCCTGAAGGCGGTGGAAGAAGCGGTTTCCGCATTGAAGAAGCAAGGGGAATTTACGGATGCAGTCAGAGACGATTTCTCCCTTTCGGAGATGAATTTCGGCTGGGAGATGCCCGGAACCTTCTATGGTGCTTTGCAGGTGCGGGGCTTCTCGCTGAAAACCGACAGGAAAGTCGACGAAACCTGAAGGGTGTTCGCTGGCCAGATAATCTCAGATCGCCAAACTGGCGCACGGGATTTGGCTGGTTGCAGCCATGCAATTGGCCGTTTTCCGTGGCTGGAGCGGGGATTTGGCTGGTTGCAGCCACGCTATTGGCCGTTTTCCGTGGCTGGAGTGGGGATTTGGCTGGTTGCAGCCACGCTATTGGCCGTTTTCCGTGGCTGGAGTGGCGGAGGGTGACGGGAAGAGCCGCTGGGACCTTACTTGTGCCTGGAGAGGAGCTCGCGCTGGAGGGTGGCCAAGTCTACGCCCATCTGTTCGTTCAGGACCAGTAGATGGTAGAGAAGGTCGGAAGCCTCGTAGATGTACCTGTCAAGATTCCCGGAGGAGGCTTCAAGGATTGTCTCCACAGCCTCTTCCCCGACCTTCTGGGCTATCTTCTTTACTCCTTCGTTGAAGAGCCTCGTGGTGTAATGTCCCTCCGGCATCTTCTCGTGCCGGTCGCGGATAACCGCTTCAAGTTTGCCCAGGAACCCCTCTTCAGGAGGGGTGTCGAAGCAAGAGACTGTCCCTCGGTGACAGGTGGGGCCGTCTGGACGGGCAAGTATGAGGATCGTGTCGGAATCGCAGTCGAGATAGTAGTCGATCAGATGCAGGTAATTGCCGCTGGTTTCTCCCTTGGTCCATAGCTGCTTGCGTGAGCGGCTCCAGAAAGTGACCAGGCCGGTGTCCAAAGTCTTGGAATAGGATTCGGAATTCATGTAGCCGAGCATCAGCACCTTGCCGGTTGCACTGTCCTGGATGATGGCGGGAATGAGACCGTCAGGGTTCTTGTCGAATGATGGGTAATTGTCCGTATTCATAAATCTTTTATCATTATAGTCGTACAGTTATGCCATAGGAGGCGAGCCGTTCCTTCAGTTGAGGGATGGTGGTCTCGCCGTAATGGAAGATGCTGGCCGCAAGGGCTGCGTCTGCCTTGCCTTCAGTGAGGACCCGGGCGATGTCTTCAGCGCTTCCAGCTCCTCCGGAGGCGATGACCGGGATTGTCAGGGAGGAACAAAGCCTGGCGAATGTCTCGACTGGGTAGCCGCATTTGGTTCCGTCGTGATCCATGGAGGTGAACATGATTTCTCCTGCACCCCTGGATTCCGCCTCAGAAGCCCATTCAAAAAGCTCCCGGTCAGTAGGTGTCCTGCCTCCATCCACCATGGCGACCCACCTGGCGCTTCCATAGGAGGCTTCTGCCGCATCACGGCCGGGAAGAATACCCTCCCCGGAAACCGTCCTTGCGTCAATCGCTACCACTACGAACTGGCTCCCGAAATGTCCGGCTATCTCATCGATGAGAGAAGGGTTCCTCAGGGCCGCACTGTTGACCGTCACTTTGTCGGCCCCGGCTTCCAGCAGCCTTCCGGCATCTCGCAGGGAACTTATCCCGCCACCGACCGTGAACGGGATGTCTATCCTTTCAGAAATGGACCGGACCAGTCCGGTGAATGTGTTCCTGCCCTCTATTGTGGCGCTGATGTCGAGATAGACAAGTTCGTCAGCTCCTTGAGCGGAGTAGTAGGCCCCCAGTTCCACAGGGTCGCCTACCTCCTTCAGCCCCAGGAAGTTGATTCCTTTGACGGTCTTTCCGTCCTTTACGTCAAGGCAGGGGATTATCCTCTTTGCGACCATAGCTTCATATCCTCCAGGCTAATCTTGTTTTCGTAGATTGCTTTCCCGACGATGACCTTCGGAACCCCGGCTTTCTCCAGACAGGCGATGTCTGCCATTGACCCGACTCCACCGCTTGCCGTGAGGATAATAGATGGAAAGGCCTTCATTATCTTTGAGTAAAGGTCCAGGGCAGGACCTTCCAGCATCCCATCCCTTGAAATGTCGGTCACTATAAGTTCTGAAAGGGCCGGGACAAACTTTCCGACCAGGTCGAAGATCTCGATTCCGGAGCATTCCGTCCATCCGTGTGTGGCTGTTTCAAGCCCTCTGACATCTGCCCCAAGGATGATCTTGTCCGGCCCATAGGTCTCGAGCCAGGAGGCAAACTTCTCAGGCTCCTTCACGGCAATAGTTCCGCAGATAATGTGTCCGGCTCCGGCTTCAAGGGCAGATTCGATGTCTGAGACTGTCTTTATGCCGCCTCCCCATTCGATGTCCAGGCTGGTTTCTCTGGAAAGGCATTTCAGGACCTCAAGATTGGCAGGCCTGCCGGTCCTTGCTCCGTCCAGGTCCACTACGTGGATCCTGCGGACACCACACCGGGCAAAGCGATGAGCCATTTCCAGAGGCGATTCGGAGTAGGCAGTCATCCGGGAAAAGTCTCCCTGGACCAATCTTGAACATCGTCCGTCGATAAGGTCTATTGCAGGTATTATCTGAATCATAGTGCCAGGAAATTTTTCAAGATCCTTTCACCCGCCTTCCCGCTTTTTTCGGGGTGAAACTGGGTACCATAGAAATTGTCTTTGCGCAAGGCGGCGCTGAAAGGGATTCCATGAACAGTCACTCCTATGGTGTCGGGACAGACAGGAGCATAGAATGAATGGACGTAATAGACGAATGGATCGCTGTCAAAGCCTGCGAAGAGAGGGGAGAGCAGGTCGGAAACCGTGTTCCACCCCATGTGCGGGACTTTCAATGAAGGATCTTCCAGGCAGAAACGCTTGACCGGAGTGTCGAATATTCCCAGACCTGCCGCACCACCCTCTTCGGTCCATGAACACATGGCTTGCATTCCTACGCAGATGCCGAGGACCGGTTGCGTCAAACCAACGATCACAGCGTCAAGCCCAATGGCTCTCAAACTGCTCAGCGCTACTGAAGCATCGCCGACTCCGGGCAGGATAACCTTTTCGGAAGAGGCGAGTGTGGATGGGTCTGAAGTCAATGAATATTCAGCCACCCCACATCTCTTGAGGGCATTTATCACAGACCTGACATTGCCGGCGTCATATTCCACTATCGCTATCATAGCACCCCCTTGCTGCTTGGAATATCGTACTTGAAAGGATCCTGCCTGGCAGCGGTCCCCAGAGTCCTTGCAAATGCCTTGAAAATTGCTTCGGCAAGATGGTGGTTGTTCTCTCCCCGGGCTGAGACATGAAGGTTGCACTTCAAGGCTTCGCAGAGGGATTTGAAGAAATGCTTCAGCATCTCGGTGGGAGTGTCGCCGATGTATTCACGAGTGAAGGCCACGT
>CADBMD010000165.1 GCA_902795735.1 uncultured Bacteroidia bacterium | reverse complement strand
GCAACATGGTGGAGGATATGGCAGTCAAGTTCCCCGGAAAGGCCCAGTTCATAGCCGGCAAGAAAGCATGGAGCGTGCCTTGCGACATCGCACTCCCTTGCGCATTCCAGAATGAGCTCAGCGAAGACGATGCAAAGGAACTCGTCGCCAATGGCTGCTGGTGCTGCTGCGAGGTTTCCAACATGGGATGCCAGCCCGGTGCGATCCACTATTTCCAGAACAACGGAATCCTCTTCGCTCCCGGTAAGGCTGTCAACGCAGGTGGTGTCGCTACTTCCGGTCTTGAGATGACCCAGAATGCAGCCCACATCAGCTGGTCTGCCCAGGAGGTCGACGACAAACTCCATTGGATCATGCAGAGCATCCATGAGCAGTGCGTAAAGTATGGAACCCGAGAGGATGGCACCATCGACTATGTCAAGGGAGCCAACATCGCTGGATTCATGAAAGTTGCCGAGGCAATGCTTGAGCAGGGAGTTATCTGATCCTCCTGCGAATATTGTTCAAACGGGCGAATCGGGCTTCCGGTTTGCCCGTTTTTCGTTTATATTGATTATATTTGCAAGATATTCATAGAAGTAAGTTTTTTATATTTATTCATAACGAAATGAAGAAAGTTGCTCTGGCGATAATGCTGCTTACCCTGATGGCCTCTTGTACGACATCGGGATCCAAGTCCGCTGTCCAGAAAAAGGCCGATGAGTATGCCCTCGTTAAGGTAGAAACCCCTGACCTTTCCGGAATCACGGACAATGGGAAGGAAGTCTTGAATCTTTACAAGTTCGCCGCCGACCAGGCGGACTCCATTTATTGGAAACAGAGTTTTGGCGACAAGTCTTTGATCGAGTCCTTGGAAGACGAAGACCTGAAGGCTTTCGCGATGATCAATTACGGACCGTGGAACCGTATTGACGGCCAGCCTTTCATCGAGGGCTATGGCCATGAGCCTGCCGGTTCGAATTTCTATCCTGCAGACATGACCCTCGAGGAGTTCGAATCCATCCAGAACCCTGCCAAGAACAGCCCTTACACCCTCATCCGGAGGAACTCTGAAGGTGCATTGGAGACAGTGTGGTATCATGATGCATACAGCCGCAACATCAACAAGATCTGCAACTATCTTAATGCTGCAGCCGACATCACCATCAAAGAGAGCGTCAGGAACTATCTTCTTTCAAAGATAGATGCACTCAGGACGGACTATTACTACGATTCCGACTGTGCCTGGCTGGACATGACGGACAGCAAGATGGACCTTATCATCGGCCCGAACGAAATCAATGATGACAACCTCCTCGGTCTCAAGAGGTCCTATGAGGCCTATGTACTCCTGAAGGATCTCAAGCGCACCGAGCAGGTGAATGCCTTCGCCGCCATGCTTCCGGAACTCCAGAAATCCATTCCCTGCGAGGACCAGTACAAGACCTTCGTCCCGGGAAAGGATTCGGACATCTACACTTACGATGCGATCTACTGCTCCGGCCATGCCAATGCCGGAATCAAGCTCATGGCCTTGAACCTTCCATACGATCCAAAGGTACAGGCTGAAAAAGGCACCCGTACGGCCCTTTTGCACAACATCATGGTGGAGAAGTTCAACCGGCTCGTAAATCCGGTCGGCATGGTGGTCCTCGAGGCTGAAGACCAGGCTACGCTTGATGCTGAAGCCTTCTATTGGAACGTGGCTTTCCGCGAGATAGCCCATGCGCTTGGTGTCAAGCAGACCATCAACGGCAAGGGCCCTGTCTATGAGGCTATGGGGAACAAGGCCCTCACTTGGGAAGATGCCAAGGCGAACGTCCTGGGCTTGTACCTCGTGTGCAAGATGATCGATGAGCACAAGCTGCCGGGATTGAATTCCAAGGATTCTGCAATCAACACTTTCGTGGCGAACCTTATCCGTTCCCAGAGGTTCGGAGAGGAGTCCCTTCTTGGAAGGGCTTACGTGATGGTGTTCAACTATCTCTATGAGCAAGGTGCCTTCAAGCGTGGTGCAAGCGGTAAGTACTCGATCGACCATGACAGGCTTCTCGAGGCCGCCGCGGATCTCACCGGCATCATAATCAAGACCCAGGCTACCGGCGACCATGAGTTCGCCGAGCAGTTCGAGTCCAAATACTGCCACCTTTCAGAGGAATTCAAGGCTGACCTTGTGAACATACGCCTTGAAAAGATCCCCGTGGACATCAAGTTCGAATTCCAGAAATAAGCAATAATAAAATATAAACTGAAATGGCTGACAACACAATTGAAACAGCTGGGAAGAAGACATTCAACGTAAAGTATTGTGTACTTCTTCCAATCGTCCTCCTGGTAACACTTTTCATCTGGTGTGTACCTGTTTCGTTCTTCGGGATCGATGCCTTGACCGTGACCCAGCAGCGTGTCATCGCTTTGTTTGTCTTTGCTGCCCTGATGTGGATCTTCGAGATCATCCCGAACTGGACAACATCCCTGCTTGTAATCGTAATCGCCCTCCTGACCGTATCCGACAAAGGCCTTGGATTCCTCTGCGACCAGAGGTTCGGCCAGCTTGTCAACTTCAAGACCATCATGGCCGCATTTGCGGATCCGGTCGTCATGCTTTTCATGGGCGGTTTCGTCCTTGCTATCATGGCTGAGAAATACGGTCTTGACGTGACCATGGGCCGTGCCCTTCTGAGCATATTCGGAACCAAGCCGAAGATTGTCCTTCTGGGCTTCCTCATCGTGATTTCAGTGTTTTCGATGTTCATGAGCAACACGGCTACTGCGGCCATGATGCTTGCGTTCCTGGCTCCGGTCCTTTCCACCCTGCCTTCAGATGACAAGGGAAAGGTCGGCCTGGCCCTGTCAATCCCCGTGGCGGCCAACCTTGGCGGTATCGGTACACCTATCGGTACCCCTCCCATTGCGACGGCTGTCCGTTTCCTTGCAGAGGCCGATGCTGAGATCTCCTTCATGGACTGGATGATCCACATGATTCCCTATGTGATCATAATGATCCTCTTCGCCTGGATAGTACTTCAGTGGTTCTTCCCGTTCAAGACCAAGAAACTTGTCCTTGAGATTCCTGAGAGCAAGAAAGAAAAGAGCTGGAAGTCGACTGTGGTGTGGATCACCTTCATCGGAACGATCCTCCTGTGGATGACAGAGAGCATAACCAAGATCAATTCCAACATCGTCGCCCTCATCCCTCTCGGTGTGCTCACCGCCTGCGGAATATTCACAAAAGAGGACATCAAGGAAATCAACTGGAGCGTCCTTTGGCTGGTTGCCGGTGGATTCGCCCTTGGTACCTGCCTTCAGGGCACTGGTCTTGCCAAGGTCCTCATCGAGGCAATCCCGTTCGGCTCGATGTCGGTCGTGCTCGTCCTGGTGGTCGCAGGCCTTGTCTGCTACTTCCTTTCCAACTTTATCAGTAACTCTGCAACGGCGGCCCTCCTTATCCCTATCCTTATCGTTGTCGCAGAGGGTATGGCTGACCCTGCCGCTGCCAACAATGCAGAGTTCCTGGCTCTTGGCGGTTCAAAGGCAATGATAGTGTTCATCGCTTGCTGCGCCTCCATAGCCATGCTCTTCCCGATCTCGACTCCTCCGAATGCCATTGCAGCTTCCACAGGTCTTGTCGAGACCAAGGACATGGCAAAGGTCGGTCTGCTGGTCGGTGTTGTTGGATTTATCTTCGGATTCTTCTGGCTCACCAAGATTTTCCCTTTCGCATAATCCTTTTACAATGAAAAGAATATTAGTTTTCGTGGCAGCCGCTGCCCTTTGCTCTTCCTTGTTCGCACAGGAGAAGGCTGTTACCCTCAAGCCCTACGGCTTTGTGCGCAATTATTTTGCATTCGATACACGTGAGAGCATAGCCCTCACGGAAGACTTCTTCTACTATGTTCCGAAAGATGAACTGATCGTTGACGGCGAGGACCTCAATGCACAGACCGCATTCCGTTTCGCTGCTCTTACGACTCGCCTCGGAGTCGACCTTGTCGGTTATGAATATGATGGC
Organism: uncultured Bacteroidia bacterium; assembly: GCA_902795735.1. Taxonomy (GTDB): domain Bacteria; phylum Bacteroidota; class Bacteroidia; order Bacteroidales; family UBA932; genus Cryptobacteroides. The sequence goes on along the minus strand of CADBMD010000165.1, from coordinate 12,144 downwards.
TATAAGATCGGCGGTAAGATCGAGACTGATTTCTACAGTGGACTCTCCGGTGTCACGGGCACCGCGACCCTGCGTCTGAGGCAGGCTTTCGCCACTATCGGGAAGGATGACTGGAAGTTCACCATCGGCCAGACCTGGCATCCCATGGCAGCCGACATGCCCGATGTCTTTTCCTTGAACACCGGCGCTCCTTTCGGACCGTTCTCCCGTACTCCCCAGGTCAAGTTCGACCTTGACCTCGGTGACGGATTCTCCCTCACTGCTTCGGCTCTCTGGCAGATGCAGTACACCTCCACCGGCCCTGATGGTGCATCGGCAAATTACATCAAGTACGGAAAGATTCCTGAAGTCTATCTTGGTGCAAATCTTACCGGGAAAAACTTCACCGCCAGGCTTGGAGTCGACATGCTTTCGATCAAACCTCGCTGGAACAACGGTGTCAAGAAGGTTGACGACCGCATCACCACCTTCTCTCCTTTCCTCTTCGCACAGTACAAGAACGGGTTGTTCTCAGCCAAGTTCAAGACTATCTATGCACAGGCTGGCGAGCATTTCAACCTCAATGGCGGCTATGGCGTCAAGTCTGTCTCAAGCGATGGCAGTTTCGACTACACCCCGACCGTCAACTCGTCATCATGGATCAGCCTCATGTACGGAAAGAAGACCCAGGCTATCCTTTTCGGCGGATTCGTGAAGAATTTCGGAACCAAGGAAGAGCTTTACGGAGCTGTCAACGGCTACTCTCCTGCATCCCAGCTATTCTTCAGCAAGAATAGCTACTCCAACATGAACATGATGTGGAGGCTCACTCCTACCATCATCCACAACATCGGGAAGTTTGCCCTTGGTCTTGAATATGAAATCACCAGCATCCAGTACGGTGAATACAAATCCATCGGTGGCGTAAGGTTCATCGGTTCAGACGGACTTGCAAAGGACAATCTCCACTGGATCACCAACCACAGGCTCCAGGCCTTGATGAAGTTCACCTTCTAGCATCCTTCCTTGACTATGAAAAAGCCGGTCTCCGTACTGTTGTTTATCGCATTGGTTTCCTGGGCGCCGTTCCTGGCTGCCCAGGAAAGCCAGGCGAAATTCTGGGACAACATAGCGCCCTATGGTTCCATACGTTCCTATTCAATCTTCGACACCAGGGATGTGGTAGCCGGTGCCGAGGATATGTTCTACTATGTGCCATGTGACTACAGCCGGAATCTTGAAGGTCAGGACATCTATTCCAATCCTTCGATAAAGATGGCGGCAATCACGTCCCAGATAGGCTTCGATGTCGTCGGTCTCAGGTACGGGGGTTTGAAAGTAGGAGGAAAGCTTGAGGCTGATTTCTACCTGTTGAACGGTACTTCTGCGTCAATGCGTTTCCGCCAGGGTTATATAGACTTGACCTGGGACAAGATCGGTTATGTCGAAAACAAGTTTTCCATAAGGGCAGGGCAGGCTTGGCATCCTATGGCTGCCGACATGCCCTACTGCATCAATGTCGAGTCCGGTTCACCGTTCAGCCCGCACACAAGGAGCCCTCAGCTCATGCTTGATTTCACCATGTTCAATGGCATTAGCCTGACGGCCGGGGCTCTCTATCCCATGCAGTATCTTCCGACCGGTCCTTCCGGTCCTTCCCAGGATTATGTCAAATATGGCCTTGTGCCGGAGATGTATGCAGGTTTGTCCTTCAAGACCAAGCATTTCCTTGCCAGGGCTGGTGCTGATTTCATAACTCTTCGTCCCAGGTACAGGACAACGACTTCCAGCTTGACCGGGGATGTCCTTTACGATAAAGGTTCAAGGGTTTCCGACAAGATATCCATGATCAGTCCCTTTGCCTATCTTCAGGTAGAGGCTGGGGATTTCAAAATGAATGCGAAGTCTGTCTTTGCATCCGGGGGAGACCATCTTCAGCTTATGAGCGGTTATGCGCTCTATGACTGGAGGGATCCCAAGAATTATCTCTATACTCCTCTGAGGGCTTCCGTGTCGTTTGTTTCCTTCAGCTATGGGAGGAAGTTCAAGGTCATGTGCATGGGTGGATATCACAAGTCGCTTGGAACCCAGCATAACCTCCCTGTGGACGATAATGGTTATTGCAACCCCAGCAGCATCTATATCTTCTCGGCGGGCAACAGGGATCTGGCGCAGATGATAAGGCTTACGCCCACACTTTCTTACAATGTGGGCAAGTTTACTTTTGCCGTTGAATATGACAACACGCGGGTCCAGTACGGGACTGTCTTGAAGCTTGACAATTATGCCCGTCCATTGGAGGACCTTCACTGGATCACCAACCACCGCGTGATGGCCGTCTTCCTCCTTTCCCTCTAGGCTATTTCAGGAAACGGTCGGCGAAGGGGATGAACTGCTCCCAGTCATAGAGGAGGGTGTTGTGAGCTCCCCGGCGGACGTGGTAGCCCATCCGGCCGACGCTGACAGGATGCTCAACAGCAGGGAATTCATGGCTGGTGATCCCGTCATAGCCGAACAGGTTATAGACGGAAGTCGCACCTACCAGGCTGAAATATTCACCTACAGGGTCCGCCCAAGTGTCCTCGATAGCACTCGCAACATAAACCGGCCTGGGCGCAATCATCGCAATAAGCTCATGCTGGTCCCAGGGCATCTTTTCCTCTCTCCCGTTGTAGGCTTTGTAATTGTCGCAGAACCAGTGCGGAAAGTTGCGGTTGATGGCCTGCAAAGTCTCCCCGAATTTCCTCCTTGCAATAGCAGCACCTGAACATCCAGACTCATTTGAAATCACCAGTGCGAACCTCTGGTCTGTCGCACCTGCCCAGAGTGAAGTCTTTCCAAGACGCGAATGCCCAATCACGGCAACCTTCTTGGAATTGATGTCCTTGTCTGTCTCCAGGTAGTCCATGCACCTGGACAATCCCCAGGCCCACGCCGAGATCGAACCCCAGGATTCCCCGTTTCGAGGCTTGTCCCCGTCGATAAGCTGGTGGATCCCGTTGTGGAAGCCATCATGGAAATCAGGGTCCACGTCATGGTAGCAGTATGTTGCCACGGCATATCCGTTTTTTATGATGTACTCATACGGCCAGCGGTGTGCATTGGTCGCACGAGGCTCGACAACATAACCAGGAGCGAAAGTGGCAATCTTCTCCGGGGTGAACATCAGCACCTCAGGATCATCCGTAGTCGCGTGGTTGCCTTTGAAATTGGCACCGAGGAAAGCCGGGACAGGCCCTTTCTTGTCATTCGGCACATACATCAAAAGCATCAGGTAATACTTCTCGTTCTTGTCAAAGCTGATTTTGACTTGCTTCCTGGTCGCCAGTCCGCCTAAAGCGTCGTGGCTCTCTTCGATCACCTTGAAATGCATGTCAGGAACCGCATCGGCACCCGGCTCGCGTCCGAACATCTGCGAACGAAGCATTTCCATGATTTCAGGTCGGCGTTCCTTGATCCATTGGTTCTTGTTCCTGACAATCTTTCCGTTCTCCATCAAAAGCGGATCGGGAAGTTCATAAGGATTAGCAGGCTGTGCATCCAGAGACAGAGGCAGGATGGACAATACGGCTATGGCAGCCAGCTTGAAAAGATGTTTCATGGTTATTCTATTACTTTAACATTCACATTGTTCGCATCAACCGTGACGGACAACCTTTGCCCACGGAAGTAAAGGTTGTCAACGGTAAGTGATTCCCAGTCCGAGGGTAGGTTAGGATGGATCGTGTAGCCCTCCGGGGTGGCCTTGAATCCCAGGAAGCCCTCGATCATTGTGTAGGGGACAAGCAGGGTTTCGGCGAACTCAAGATCGATGCCTATCCCACCTGCCGTCCCATTCCCTTGCATGGAGTTTCCATGGGAACCGTCGGCATAATAGGCCCTGTAACCGCCTGCTTCACGGGTCTCCTTGTACCAATCAAGTATGCCTTGGAACCTCTCCCAAGCGCTGTCGGGACCGTAAACCTGGATCCTGCTCATCATGTCGTTGAAACTTTGGGAGAATACAGCGCCACCGTCCTGGACCTGACGTCCGAAGGGGAAGACTTGTGGGTCCCATGCCCAGTAATACCAGTCTTCGTTGCGTATGGTAGTTGTCCGTGGAGCCAGACGCCAGTGGTAGATGTCTTTTCCGGTACTGGTTTCACCTTCTATGATCCTTCTCCCATCGATCCAGTCCATTATTTCCCGGGCATGCTCGGGAGTCGCGGCACCGTAGTAGATGGCTTCCTGATTCAGGAAGACAAAGCCGTAGTCCCATTTCTTTCCTTCGATGTCTTCGGACCCATAGAACCGGCCCTTGTCCTTGTTCCACATCCTGTCGTTGAGGGTCTTGACAATCCTACCGGCTTCCCGGCGCAACTTCCCTGGCCTGATCCTGAATCCTCCGGAAGGGATTCCCGAAGGTTGTTCCTTCCTTATGAACTCTTCAAGGTCAGCCATTGCGCGCAGAGTGTAAACATAGTAATACGATGTGTACGTCTCGAGGTTGCCGAAGGGCAGGATGTCCCAATAGTTTCCGCCTATGGAATGGCCTGGATAGTAGGTCCTGTTCCCGTCCTTGTCGGTATGGAATCCAGGGAGTCCGTCGTGTCCCTGATAACGGACCCGGATCATACGGGCCTTGCGGTCGTAAAGCTCTCTCTGGGCATAGTACAGTACCTTGCGCATCCTTCCTATGTTCTGCCTTAGGTAATCCAAGTCACCGGTCTGGTTGAAGGTGTGGATGGATCCCATAAGGAAATTGCAGGCGTTCATCTGGTGACGGGTATTGAAGGCAGAGAAGAAGGAGTCGATCCGGAAGCGGACACCCTTTGCGCCGGGGAAGGATATGCGGAGTTTAGTGATAGTACCTTTCCAGGAGTCCAGCCTGGAGGGTTCGATGGTGCAGTAGCGGATATCGCTCCCGCTGAAGGGGTCATCCTGCTGCAGGCTGAAAGTAATGCTCCGGGACTTGGAGTAACCTTCGTCTCCCTCGCACTGCCACTCAAGAATGCCCTGCAGGGGCTCTTCGGTGTTGAGACCGGTCCTGAAATTAATGAAAGGGCAGTTGAAAGCATCTATCTTGAACCCGTCTTCTGTTTCGATGGAAGGAAGGTCACCGGAAGCCGTCATCTGCCACGCGTCATCCACTATCCCTTCGGAAAGGAAGTCATTGACGGTAAGGCGCGAGACGGGTCGTTCACCAATATAACCTTTGGCGTCAAGTTCGTCCTTGAAATAGGAGAGCATCCCACGAAGTTTGTCAGGACCGTCTTGGAATATATAGCCGAAGGTGCAACCTTCAAAGCCGCCGTTCACCTGCGGAAACAGGGGGAATGGCCAGCCGTCATCCAGCGCATGGCTGTAATGCTGGTTGCAGGAGACATAACCTTCTTCAGTAATCCTGCGCTCAAGGTATGCATTTTTCCACAAGGCTTCCATGTCTGCCTTTATGGGGGCGACGCACATCAGGGGAACGGGAGTCCAAGGATCCCAGAATGCAGGGCCCGGCTTCGCTACAGGATTCATGTAGGCTTCGTAGTAGATGCCGCGTATCAACTCCATCTCCTCCTCATGTCCTGGGACTGAGAAAGATATGAAATCATCCGGGATGGAATCCTGGGCCGACATGCCGGCCGGCAGCAGGAGTGCTGCCAGGATTATCAGAAGGTATTTCGGTCTCATGATGGCAAACTATTCCCACTCGATTGTCCCGGTAGGCTTCGGCGTGAGGTCGTACAGGACACGGTTCACGCCGGGTACTTCAGTCACTATGCGTTTGGTGATGTGATGCAGCAGTTCGTAAGGGATCTCCTCGATGGTAGCAGTCATGGCATCGCGGGTGTTGACGGCACGGATAATTACCGGCCAGTCCCAGCTGCGCTTGTTATCCTTGACCCCGGTCGATTTGTAGTCAGGAACCACAGTGAAGTACTGCCACACCTTGCCTTCGAGACCGTTCTTGGCGAACTCTTCGCGCAGGATGGCATCACTCTCGCGAAGGGCCTCCAGGCGGTCACGCGTGATGGCTCCGGTGCAACGGACGCCAAGGCCGGGACCAGGGAAAGGCTGGCGGAATACCATGCTGTCTGGCAGGCCAAGTTCCTTGCCGACAACCCTGACCTCGTCCTTGAACAGCAGTTTGATAGGTTCCACTAGTTCGAACTGGAGGTCTTCGGGAAGTCCACCTACATTGTGGTGGGACTTGACCGGGCCGGATTCGATGATGTCCGGATAGATCGTACCCTGGGCAAGGAAGCTTATTCCGTCCAGTTTGCGGGCCTCTTCTTCGAACACGCGGATGAATTCGGCACCGATGATCTTCCTTTTCTGCTCAGGATCTGCTACACCTGCAAGTTTGTCAAGGAAACGGTCCACCGCATCGACATACACCAGGTTGGCTCCAAGTTCATCGCGGAATACTTTCACCACCTGTTCGGGCTCGCCTTTACGAAGGAGCCCATGGTTGACATGGACTGAAACCAGCTGCTGACCGACAGCCTTGATTAGCAAGGCCGCTACGACTGAAGAATCGACGCCGCCGGACAATGCGAGCAGCACCTTCTTGTCGCCGATCTGCGCGCGCAGTTCCTTAATCTGTCCTTCAATGAATCTCTGAGCCTGTGCGGCTGTGGTAATCCGCTCCATATCCGCGGGACGAACATTGCTTGTAGTCATATCGATAATGCTTTGATGATTATTCCCATTCAATTGTTGCCGGTGGTTTGGAAGATATGTCGTAGACCACCCTGTTCACTCCTCTTACCTTGTTGATTATGTCGTTGCTCACCTGTGAGAGGAAGTCGTAGGGGAGGGGGAACCAGTCCGCAGTCATGGCGTCCGTCGAGACAACCGCGCGCAGGGCGACAGGGTTCTCGTAGGTCCTCTCGTCACCCATGACACCCACGCTTTTTACAGGAAGCAGGATCACCCCAGCCTGCCAGATGGCATCGTAGAGGTTGGCGGCCTCAACCCTCGGGTCCGAAGCGGAAGGGAGGTGGAGGGAAGTGCAATCGTAGTTCCTGAGGCCTTTTATGAATATGTCGTCAGCTTCCCTGAGGACATCCAGTTTCTCCTTGGTAATTTCCCCGATGATCCTTACAGCGAGCGAAGGCCCTGGGAAAGGATGCCTTCCGACCAGTTCTTCCTTTATGCCAAGGGCTCGTCCGACCCGTCTTACCTCATCCTTGAACAACATCTTCAGGGGCTCGACTATCTTCAGGTCCATTTTCTCCGGCAATCCGCCGACATTGTGGTGCGACTTGATCTTGGAAGCGATGCCTTCGATCCCGGCTGACTCTATGACGTCAGGATAGATGGTGCCCTGGGCGAGCCAGCGTGCACCTTCGATCTGGCGGGCATATTTGTCGAAGGTCTCTACGAAAAGCCTTCCGATGATCTTCCTCTTTGCTTCCGGCTCCGTCACTCCGGCGAGTTCCCTGAGGAAAACGTCAGAAGCATCTGCGCCGATGACGTTGAGGTTCATGTCCCTGTAGGATGAAAGGACATCTTCATATTCATTCTTCCTGAGAAGGCCGTTGTTTACGAATATGCAGGTGAGGTTGTGCCCTATCGCCTTGTTCATAAGCACGCCTGCGACCGTCGAATCCACTCCGCCGCTGAGCCCCAGTATCACCTTGTCGTCACCGATCTGGTGCTTCAAGGCTGCCACGGTGGTCTCGATGAATGAATCCGGAGTCCAGTCGCCCTTGCAGCCGCAGATCCTGAATGCGAAATTCGACAGGATCTTCGACCCTTCTGTAGTGTGGAACACTTCAGGATGGAACTGGACGGCGTAGGTCTGTTCTCCCTCAAAAGAAAAGGCGGCATTGGCCACACTCTCTGTCGATGCGATCACTTTTGCACCTTCTGGGAGCTTTGAGATGGTGTCACCGTGGGACATCCAGACTTGTGAATGCAGGGATACCCCCTCGAGCAGGGGAGAGGAAGGGTCGGTGATGTCCAGCATGGCACGGCCGTATTCCCTGGCGATGGATCCTTCCACGGCACCGCCCCATTTCCAAGCAAGGTACTGCGCACCATAGCATATTCCTAGAAGAGGATAGCACCCCTTGATGCCTTCCAGGTTGACTTGGGGAGCGTTGGCATCCCTGACGGAGCAGGGGCTTCCCGAGAGGATTACACCCTTTACCTCGGGCCCAAGGACGGGGACTTTGTTGAAGGGATAGATTTCGCAATAGACGTTAAGTTCGCGCAAGCGGCGCCCTATGAGTTGTGTCACTTGGGAACCGAAATCGAGGATGATGATCTTCTCCGACATGTTCTGCATTTCTTACCCCACAAATTTACTATAAAAGGAACTAAAAAAAAACACGAAATATGAATATAGATTTGAATAATATGCGTATATTTGCGAAAAGATGAATAAAAATACCAAGAAATGCAAAAGAAAATTGTTCGTCAGAATTTGATCAAGGAGGTGATAACGGAAGGAAGGATCTCCAGCCAGGAAGACCTTGCTGCCGCGCTTGAGAAGAGAGGAGTGACTGTTGCACAGGCAACTCTTTCAAGGGATATCAAGGACCTTAAGATCACAAAACTCCATGATGAGGACGGGTATTTCTATTCCCTCTCCCGTCCCGGGTCTATGCGAAGGCAGGTCTTTGCAGGCGGCGACTTCTTTGACAGCATCGAGAGCATAGAATTCTCCAGCGTCATAGCTGTCTTCAAGACCAGGCCCGGCCACGCCAGCATGGTGTCCTCTTTCATCGATGCCGGGTCCCTCCCGGAATCTGCAGGAACCTTGGCCGGGGATGATACCATCCTTCTTGTGATGAGGGAAGGCGCTTCAAGAGAGGACTTGATAAAGTCGCTTGGTAAATTATTCAAGAATATCCGGAAAAAGGTGGTTGCCTGAACCGGTAAGTAGAACGAAAGTCTTTCCAAATGAAACTTGAGGATATTACAGTCGAGGTAGCTTCTGAGAAACACCTCGCTTATGTCGACCAGATTCTCAAGGCGATCGAGGACGCGGCCCAGGTCCGCGGGACCGGTATCGCCCGGAGGAAACCGGAATACCTTGCTCAGAAAATCTGCGAAGCCAAAGCGGTCATCGCCTTGTACAAAGACCGTTTCGCAGGCTTCAGCTACATCGAGACCTGGGAGCACAAACGCTATGTCACCACTTCCGGACTCATAGTACATCCAGATTTCAGGGGGCTCAGCCTTGCGAAGAAGATAAAGGATTTGACATTCTCCCTGGCACGTACTCGCTGGCCGAATGCCAAGATATTCAGTCTTACTAGCGGGGCTGCCGTCATGGTGATGAATACTCAGCTTGGCTACAAGCCGGTGACATTCGCGGAACTCACCAATGACGAGGCATTCTGGAAAGGATGTGAAGGCTGTATCAACGTGGATATCCTGAAAAGGACCGACAGGAAGTACTGCATCTGTACGGGGATGCTTTTCGATCCTGAGGAGCACCTTCCTGCGAAGATCCCCCAGGAAGTCCTGGACAGGATCGCCAAGCTGGATCATGATGAAGAAATAAACGGATAATGAATATGGAGAAAAAGAAAGTTGTAGTCGCTTTCAGCGGCGGTCTTGACACCTCGTTCACGGTGATGTACCTGACGAAGGAAAAAGGCTATGAAGTCTATGCTGCATGTGCGGATACCGGTGGTTTCAGTGAACAACAGCTCAAGGAGAATGAAGAGAGGGCCTATGCACTTGGAGCCAAAAGCTATGTTACCCTGGATGTCACCAAGGAATACTATGACAAGAGCCTCAAGTACATGATTTTCGGGAATGTCCTTCGGAACGGTACCTATCCGGTGTCGGTTTCTTCCGAGAGGATTTTCCAGGCGATGGCCATAGCCCGTTATGCCAAGGAAATCGGGGCGGATGCAATCGCCCATGGATCGACAGGCGCCGGGAACGACCAGGTCCGGTTCGACATGACTTTTCTGGTGATGGCGCCCGGAGTGGAGATTATCACCCTTACGCGTGACATGGCCCTGACCCGCCAGTTCGAGGTCGATTACCTGAATGAGCATGGCTTCCAGGCCGATTTCAAGAAGTTGAAATATTCCTACAACGTGGGCCTTTGGGGAACTTCCATCTGTGGAGGCGAGATCCTTGACTCGAAACAGGGACTTCCTGAGAGCGCCTATCTAAAGCAGATAACCAAAGATGGATCAGAACAGATCGAGATCGAGTTCGAGAAGGGAGAGATAGTGGGAGTCAACGGTGAAAAGTTCTCCGACAAGGTGGCGGCTATCCAGAAAGTGGAGTCCATCGCCGCTCCTTATGGAATAGGTAGGGATATGCATGTGGGAGACACGATTATCGGAATAAAGGGACGTGTCGGTTTCGAGGCTGCAGCTCCGATGCTGATAATGGCCGCCCACAAGTTCCTTGAGAAATTCACCTTGAGCAAATGGCAGCAGTACTGGAAGGACCAGGTAGCCAACTGGTACGGGATGTTCCTCCATGAAAGCCAGTATCTTGAGCCTGTCATGCGGGACATCGAAGCCATGCTGACCGAGAGCCAGCGGAATGTGACCGGAAAGGTTACGATGGAACTTCGTCCATGGTCATTCTCTACGGTCGGTGTGGATTCGCCGTGCGACCTTGTCAAGACCAAGTTCGGTGAATATGGCGAGATGCAGAAGGGATGGACCAGCGAGGATGCCAAGGGCTTCATCAAAGTGAGTTCTACTCCGCTGAGGGTCTATTACACTGCCCACAAAGACGAAGGGGAGAAACTGGAAAATGAACTGTAGATGACGTTCGATGGAAAGATAAAGGCCGGCATCGTCGGTGCTGCAGGCTACACTGCCGGGGAACTCCTGCGGATCCTCGTCAACCACCCTTGTGTGGATGTCGTGTTTGCGCAGAGCGGCAGCCATGCAGGCGAACCTGTCTGGAAGGCCCATGCCGATCTTCTCGGCGAAACTGATTTGCGTTTCGTCGAAGAGGCTCCTGTCGATGCCGAAGGTGCACCGGATGTGCTCTTCCTGTGCTCGGGACATGGAAAGGCAAAACCGTTTGTGGCGTCGCTGCCGGAGAGCTACAAGGGAGCCATCATCGACCTTGGCAACGACTTCAGGCTCGCTGCAGATGCAGAAGATTTTGTCTATGGCCTGCCTGAAGCCTTCAGGGACAGGATCAAGACCGCCAGGCACATAGCCAACCCTGGCTGCTTTGCAACATCTATCCAGCTGGCTCTCCTGCCGGCGGCGAAAGCCGACATGCTTCCCGAAATCCATGTGACAGGAATAACTGGTTCTACAGGAGCCGGACAGGCTCCTTCAGAGACCACCCATTTCAGCTGGAGGTCGGACAACCTTTCGGTCTATAAGGCTTTCACCCATCAGCACCTGTCCGAAATCAACGAAACTCTCCATACCCTTGCTCCTGGTTACAAGGGAGACATCAACTTCGTTCCAGTCCGGGGAGACTTCGCAAGAGGAATCATGGCATCTGTCTATTTTGACTGCCCGCTGACCGAGGATGAGGCCGTCTCGCTTTATAAGGAATACTATAAGGATGAACCGTTCGTCCATGTGGTTGATGCCAATCCTGACATGAAGATGGTGGTGAACACCAACAAATGCGTCTTGAATGTCCGGAAGCATGGTCGTAAACTCCATGTGATCAGCGTGATCGACAACCTGGTCAAGGGTGCATCCGGTCAGGCTGTGCAGAACATGAACCTTGTTTTCGGCCTTCCGGAGGACTGCGGATTGCACCTGAAAGGCACAAGATTCTGATAACACATTAATATCTTTTTCCGAATGAAACTTTTCGATGTCTATAACTTATTCGATGTCACTCCTGTAAGGGGAAGGGGGACCAGGGTCTGGGATGACAAGGGTACCGAGTATCTTGACCTCTACGGTGGTCATGCCGTCATTTCCGTAGGCCATTGCCATCCTAGGTATGTCGCGGCAGTCACGGATCAGCTGGGGAAGCTTGGTTTCTATTCAAACAGTGTCCGGAATCCTCTCCAGGAGGAGCTGGCTGAAAAGGTAGGCGAGCTTTCCGGTTATCCGGATTATTCCCTTTTCCTTTGCAATTCAGGTGCGGAGGCTAATGAAAATGCGCTTAAGCTGGCTTCTTTCCACACTGGTGAAAGGCGTGTGCTGGCTTTCAGGGGGGCTTTCCATGGGCGGACTTCCGGGGCCGTGGCTGTCACTGACAATCCCAAGATCAGGTCTC
>CADBMD010000164.1 GCA_902795735.1 uncultured Bacteroidia bacterium | reverse complement strand
GGTATTGCCCCCGGAGGGCCTGGCCGCCCGTGGCCAGGTGAACGGGAGGGGCCCGGAGCGAACGAAGTGAGCGGTGGGAGGGATTTACCCGTCGGGGACAATACCCTCCTCCGGCAGGAAGATGGTAAAACCTCCTCGTCAATCCTGGAGGCATATTCATCGGAGGAAAGGACACGATCCTTCCTCAAAGTGCAGGACGGTTGCGACAATTTCTGCGCCTATTGCACCGTACCCTATGCCCGAGGCCGCTCAAGAAGCATTCCGATCCAGTCAGCAGTCGAACAAGCTGCCGAGATAGCCGCCTCAGGCATCAAGGAGATAGTCATAACCGGAGTCAACACAGGAGACTTCGGCAGGACTTCCGGAGAAAGTTTCCTGGAACTTCTCAAACGCCTGAACGACGTAGAAGGCATCGAACGCTACAGGATATCCTCCATCGAACCGAACCTCATCACGGAAGGAATCATCGACTGGATCGCCTCCGGGACCAAGTTCCAGCCCCACTTCCACATCCCCCTCCAATCAGGGTCAGACACTATCCTCAGCAGAGTCCGCCGCCGCTACACGACCAGTTTCTTCGCCGACAGGATAGATTACATACGCTCCAAGATGGATCCCCATCCCGGCCAGCCCGAAGGCAATCTCAAGCCATACGTCTTTTTCGGGATCGACGTAATCGCCGGCCTGCCGGGAGAAACAGAAGACCTCTTCGAAGAGACATATTCCTTCCTCCGCGGCCGCATCAAGCCAGCATTCATCCACATATTTCCCTACTCCAGGCGCCCAGGCACCATAGCCGCCACATGGAAAGACCAGGTAAGAGACTCAGTCAAGACGCTCAGGGTCGAAAGGCTCGAAGCGCTCTGCAGCGAACTCCATGAGGATTTCATAAGGAAAAACCACGGAAGGGTCTCGCAGGTCCTCTGGGAATCCGACATCAAAGACGGCATGATGGGAGGATACACCGGCAACTACATAAGGGTCACAAGGCCTTGCGACCCATCCAAGATCAACACCATAGAAGACATTATCCTATGAATCCAGGCAAAGCCAGACTGACATTCCTCGGGACCGGGACATCACAGGGAGTCCCCATCATCGGATGCCGATGCAAAGTGTGCATGTCGCAGGACTCCCATGACAAGCGGTTCAGGGCATCGGCCTTCATCGAGTACGGCGGATTGAACATCCTAGTGGATGCAGGCCCCGATTTCAGGATGCAGATGCTGTCCCAAGGAATCAGCCACCTCGATGCCATCCTTCTGACTCACAACCATAAAGACCACACTGGAGGCCTTGACGATGTCCGTTCCCTAAACTATATAGACAAGCGGGCGTCAGAGATTTACTGCGAACGGAACGTGCTCGAAGACCTCATCCGGGAATACCCCTATGTCTTCAAGTTCCCCAAATACCCCGGCGCTCCGGAATGGCATCTCCACGTCATCGATGAAAGGCCGTTCACCATCAGCAAGGAATCATCTGAAAAAGAACTGGTCTGGATACACGACGTCGGCTACCATTACAAGCTTCCTGACGGATCCCTCGTACCGACCGCTCGATGCCTGGAAGACATGATTGAAGAGGCAGACCAACTGCAGGCCAAAGCCCCGGGACAGGAAAGCATAACCGTGATTCCTATCAGGGGACTGCACGACAAACTCCCGGTGCTTGGATTCCGATTCGGCGACATCGCCTACATAACGGACATGAGCGCGATCCCGGAGAGTGAATTCTCCAAGCTGGAAGGACTCCGTCACCTCACCTTGAACACCGTCGGCTATCCTAAGCACCATTCCCATTTCAGCCTCTTTGAAACCCTTGAACTAGCAGACCGGATAGGCGCAGGGCACACTTGGCTGACCCATCTTTCGCACTCTTTCCCAGTCCACGAACAATTCTGCAAGGACCTGGAGCATCTATGCGCCGAAAAGAAAATCCGCTCGGTCGTACGACCCGCCTACGACGGCCTGGTCATCGAATAGATGTAATTCATTATTTTTCATTCATTTTGATTATATTTGCTTGATACGTGTAATATTTCAAATATGAATGCTTGTTTCCCTGAGATAAAGAAGAATTTCGGATTCGGATGCATGAGGCTTCCGATGAAGAAAGGACAGGTTGACCTCGAAGAGACCTCCAGGATGGTGGACAGCTTCATTGAGAACGGATTCAACTATTTCGACACTGCACACGGCTACCTTGGTGGCAAAAGCGAGACTGCCCTGAAGGCCTGCCTCACCAGCAGGCATCCCCGTGAGGAATACCTCCTGACAAACAAACTCTCCAGAGGGATGTTCCAAAAGAGCCCTGAAGGCGTCCGGAAATTCTTCAATTCCCAGCTTGAAGCCTGCGGAGTGGAATATTTCGACTTCTACCTCATGCATGCCCAGAACAGCGAGTATTTTGAAGAATATAAATCATGCAAGGCCTACGAGACAGCCTTCGAACTCAAGGAGGAAGGGAAAATCCGCCACGTGGGCATCTCCTTCCATGACAAGGCAGAAGTCCTTGACCGGATCCTTACTGAATATCCAGCCATCGAACTGGTCCAGATACAATTCAATTATCTTGACTATGAAGATGCAGGAGTCCAAAGCCGTATGTGCTACGACGTCTGCTGCAAGCACGGCAAGCCGGTAGTCGTGATGGAGCCCATAAAAGGCGGCACACTCGCCCATCTCCCCGAAGAAGCCGCCAAGGTTCTCGAAGGACTCGGGACAGGTGCCAGCCAGGCAAGCTATGCCCTCCGCTATGTCGCATCATTCCCGCAGATCATCATGACCTTGAGCGGGATGAACAGTCTGGAGCAGATGAAGGACAACATAGCCACCATGGGCGATTTCAAGCCTTTCGACGACCAAGAGATGGCCGCCGTCTCCAAGGTAAGGGACCTGGTCCTGGGAAAACGGCTGATCGCATGCACGGCCTGCCGCTACTGTACTGACGGATGCCCGATGGACATCCCTATCCCTGACCTTTTCGCAGACCTGAACGCCAAGTCGATCCACAAGGACTGGAACAGCGACTGGTACTTCATGGTCCACACCCAGGGACACGGAAAACCCTCAGACTGCATCGAGTGCGGCCAGTGCGAAGGAGTCTGCCCTCAGCATCTCCCGGTGATAGAGACCTTGAAGAAAGTCGCCAAAGTTTTTGAAAAATAACACATTACAGATAAGAATATGAAAAAGAACTTTATTATTCCCCTTTCAATCCTGGCCATGACCTTCCTTTGCGCATCCACCTGCAAAGGGACCAAGGATGAAGGCAACAAAGACGAAGAGACTCCAGCCGTCGCCCCGGTTGTCACCACAGAGAATCCGGACCAGTCTCTTCCTGACGTATTCTTCACTTCCGACATCAGCCCTGAAGGTCTGGTAAAGATCTACGAAGCCCTGGGCATCAAGGCTCAAGGCCGTGTAGCCGTCAAGATTTCGACCGGTGAATCCTCCCAAAGCAACCATCTCCGTCCTGAACTCATCAAGGACCTCGTCCAGAAAGTCGGAGGAACGCTGGTGGAATGCAACACCGCCTACGGAGGAAGCCGTGCAACCACGGAAAAGCACCTCAAAGCCATCGAGGAACGTGGCTACAACGACATCGCCAAGGTCGACATCATGGATTCCGAAGGAACCATGGAAATTCCGGTGAAGGATTCCAAATGGATAAAGAAAGACATCGTCGGTTCCCATCTCGCGAATTATGATTTCATGATCAACCTGGCCCACTTCAAAGGCCACGCAATGGGTGGTTTCGGTGGTGTCCTCAAGAACCAGAGCATCGGCGTCGCAGCCTCTTCCGGGAAACTCTACATCCACTCTGCAGGAAGGAGCACGACCCAATGGCTGGATGACAACCAGGACGGTTTTCTGGAGTCCATGGCAGCTGCCGCACAGGCAGTCCACGACTACTTCAAGCAGGACGGGAAGGACAGCATCTACATCAACGTGATGAACAACATGTCCGTTGACTGCGACTGCGACGGTTCACCTGCAGCACCGAAAGTGAAAGACATGGGAATACTCGCATCAACCGACCTGGTGGCCCTCGACCAGGCCTGCCTTGACCTTGTCTTCACCCACGAGGACAGCTCCGGTGACGATGCCAAGCCTCTCCAGGAAAGGATCAACCGCCAGCACGGGACACATATCACCGAATATGCTGAACAGATCGGCCTCGGAAGCAAGAAGTACAACATTTACAACATTGATGACATGAAAGG
>CADBMD010000163.1 GCA_902795735.1 uncultured Bacteroidia bacterium | reverse complement strand
ATCAATAAACGCTCAGGAGCTTTTGCATTCGGCAGATTGATGACACGGTTACCATTAATGTAGTATTTGAACGCACGCTGATTAAAAGACACTGCGAAGTGATTCCATTGGCCGATCTTGATGAATTTTTTAATCTGATCCCATTCGAAACCGCCATTTGCTTCACCGTTTGCCCCATTGGCTTTCTCGAACCGATAGCTTCCATAAGCATCGGGATTATCCGACCTGTAGGTAAAGTTGACACTGCCTGCCCGGTCATTCCAAGATCCTTGTTTCATGAAAATCACTTCAAGTTCAGAACCGCCGAATTCACCGCCCTTGCTGCAGAACATATCCCACTCGAGTGTAAACACATCAGGCAGATATGATTCCATATTCGTCATCAATGGAGCCACATAGTTGTAATCATCGGTAAAGCCCAGATACTTCTTGCCGTCGATGGAGGCAACTTCAGCACCACCCTCATTGAGATCCCACTTGGAAGGGAACTCGCCCGTCTGCTCACCATCGAAATTATCTACGAAAAGGATCTCACTGCCACGGACGAAGTCGTTCTTCTGGTTCTGGGCATCAGCATCCGCGATATCGTCGCCGCTGACCGCTCCATCACCGCCATTCTTTCCGGGATTGTCTTTGTCTTTCTTCTTGCCATCGAGAGCATCGTTGATTCCTTTCTCGATCTTGTTGCCAATATTGTTCTCGACCGCGTTCTTGGCGCGTTCCTTGAGGCGGGACAATGTACCTTGAGCCGACGCCATGCCACTGGCAAGTACGAGGGCTGACACGAGGATAGCTATCTTTTTCATATTATTCAGTTTTAGGCAAAGAAAGGGCATATCCCGGTCAAAAACACCACATATTTATGTGGTTTGCCCTACTGGGTTATCTGGTTACCGGTGTAGAGCTCGTAGTACTTACCCTTGAGAGCGAGCAGTTCGTCGTGCCTTCCCCGCTCTATGATCCTGCCATGGTCAAGGACCATTATGTAGTTCGCATTCTGGACGGTCGAAAGCCTGTGGGCGATGACGAAGGTAGTACGTCCTTTCATCAGGGAGTCCATCCCCATCTGGATCATCTTCTCTGTTCGTGTGTCAATCGAGGAAGTTGCTTCGTCGAGGATCAGCACAGGAGGGTTCGCCACGGCGGCGCGGGCGATAGCCAGAAGCTGGCGCTCTCCTTGTGAAAGGTTACCTCCGTCCGCTGCGAGGATGGTGTCATAGCCTTGGGGCAGGCGTCGGATGAACGAATCGGCATAGACCAGCCTGGCGGCTTCCTTGCATTCGTCATCAGTTGCATCCAGCCTTCCGTAGCGGATGTTGTCCAGGACCGAGGCAGAGAAGAGCCTGGTCTCCTGAAGGACTATCCCAAGGCTCCTACGCAGGGAGTCTTTCTGGATGTCCCGGACATCGAAGCCGTCGTAGGTAATGGTTCCTTCCTGGATTTCATAGAAGCGGTTGATCAGGTTGGTGATCGTTGTCTTTCCGGCGCCGGTGCCTCCGACGAAGGCGATTTTCTGGCCGGGGTATGCTGTGAGGGTTATGTCGTAGAGGACTTGTTTGCCGGGAACGTAGCTGAAGTCGACATCTGTCAAGCTGACCAAGCCTTTGAGGGGGACAAGCCCGGAGGCTGGCCCGTCAGGATTGTTCTGCGGGGCCATCCAGGCCCAGAAGCCAGTGCGGGCAGAGCTAACTCTAAGACTACCATCATCTAAAACACTTGTGTTTACAAGTGTAACATTTCCGTTATCGACCTCTTTCGGCTCATCCAGCAACGAATATACCCTGTCCGTGCCAGCCGAAGCCATGGCAATCGAGTTGATCTCATTCGATATGCTGGATATCGGCCTGGTGAAATTCTTCTGAAGCGTCAGGAAAGCCACAAGGGTACCCAGAGTCAAGGCAGAGCCACCGAGCCCACCAAGGTACCACGCAGAAAAACCACCAAGGGCGATGAGGGCACCGACCACGGCCGTCAGGACATATCCGAGGTTGCCGATATTGCCGTTGATAGGCATGACCATGCTCCCGATCTTGTTGGCATTGTAAGCGCTCGAACGAAGATTCTCGTTCAAGACAGAGAAATCCTCCACAGCCTTCCTTTCATGGCAATACACCTTGACCACCCTCTGGCCGGAGACCATCTCCTCTATGAAACCATTGACCTTGCCCAGATTGCTCTGCCGCTCCGCGAAATACTTGCGCGAGATGCTTCCCAGCCTGGCCGTCACCTTGACTGTCAGGAAAGCCATGACTATTGACACCAAGGTCAGAGGCATCGACAGGACTATCATTGAAATGAATGTCGAAACCAGGGTGATCATCGACTGGAAGAAATTCGGAATGGTATTCCCTATCACCTGGCGAAGGGTGTCGACATCATTCGTGTACACCGACATCACATCACCGTGCGAACGCGAATCGAAATAGCTCAGAGGCAAGTCCTCCATGTGGGAGAAAAGGCTCTCCCTGAGCTTGAGCATGGTCCCCTGCCCGACGAATATCATTATGAGGTTGTAGGAATATGAAGCCACGACTCCTACCAGGAGCACAGCCCCCAGCCGCACGAGAGCGACCGCCAGAGGCGAATAATCAGGCACCGACTGAGAAAGAAGCGGGGTGATGTAATCGTCGATCAGGGTCTTGGTGAAGAGCGAAGAAACAAGGGTCGTCAGAGCCGACACCACGATACAGGCCAGCACGACAGCAAACCTGAACTTGTAGTTCTTGAATATGAAGCCGAGCAGCCTCCACACAGTGGAGTCCTTGCCAAGACTCTTCTTGAGTTCCGCCTTTGACATGTGCGGTTCCCTTACGCCGCCTCTTCCCCTCGGGATACCGTTCATCTTCGATGTAGCTGCTGCACTCATTTTGTCCCCTCCGTGTTATGTTTGTCAAAATCGGCTTCTCCTCCGGAAGTCTGCATGTCATAGATGTCCCTGTAGATACCGCACGAAGAAAGAAGGTTCTCATGGGTGTCGAAGGCGACCACCTTTCCGTCGTCCATGACGATGATCCGGTCTGCATCCTTGATGCTCAGGATGCGTTGCGAGATGATCACCTTGGTCAAACCCTCGATCCGGGAAGAAATCGCCTTGCGGATATGGGAATCCGTGGCGGTGTCAACAGCCGAAGTCGAGTCATCAAGGATCAAGACCTTCGGCCTCTTCAGCAAGGCACGCGCAATGCAGAGCCTCTGCCTCTGGCCTCCTGACACATTCGTACCGCCCTGCTCGATGTAGGTATTGTAGCCCTCCGGCATCTGCTCGATGAACTCATCGGCGCAAGCCTGGCGGCAAGCTTCGATGCATTCCTCGTCGGTTGCATCCTCTCGTCCCCAGCGGAGGTTCTCAAGGATGGTACCGGAGAAAAGGGTGCTCTTCTGAAGGACCACGGCCACCTGCTGCCTCAAAGCTTCCATCTCGTACGACCTTACATCCACGCCGCCCACCTTGACACAACCTTCAGAAACATCATAGAGCCTGGAGATCAGGAAAACCAGACTGGATTTTCCGCTGCCGGTTCCTCCAATCACGCCTATTGTTTCACCTGCATTTATATGAAGATTAACACCTTCAAGGGCATAATCTCCACCTTTACTATAGGCAAAACAAACATTCTCGAAATCGATGCTGCCATCCTTCACATCCTTTATCGGATCTTCAGGGTCATACATGTCAGGCTCCTCATCGATCACATCTGCTATCCTCTTGCCGCTGGCTGCGCTCTGGGTCAGCTGGACAAAGATCATCGACAACATCATCAATGAGGTCATAACCGTCATGATGTACGTAAAGAGAGACGTTAACTGACCAGTCGTAAGTGACCATCCCACAATATAATGGGCTCCGAACCAAGACAGCGCGATGATGCTCCCGTAGACAACCAGGTTCATGATCGGATGGTTCAAGGCCATCAGGCTTTCTGCCCTTATGTTAAGGTTGTAGAGAGACAATGCCGCCTTGTCGAACTTGCTCAATTCATGCTCTTCCCTGACGAAAGCCTTCACCACCCTGATGCCGGAGATATTCTCCTGTATGACTCCGTTAAGGTTGTCGTACTTCTCAAAAATCTGCACAAACAGCTTGGCTGCACGGCCAATCAGTATGGTAAGGCATGTACTAAGGATCACCATCGCTACCAGGAAGATAAGGCTCAGCCTGGAATTGATGAAAAAGCACATCACCAGGCTGAACACAAGGTTGAGCGGCGCACGGAAGCTTATTCGCAGCAACATCTGGAAAGCTCCCTGGATATTGCTCACATCCGTAGTCATCCTCGTCACGAGGCCGGCAGTAGAATACTTGTCGATGTCGGAGAATGAGAACCTCTGGATGTTGCGGTACATGGCATCCCTCAGGTTGGCTGCGAGTCCGGTGGATGAATATGCCGCAAACCGGGCGGCCAGAATTCCGAACAGGGTGCTCATGAAAGCCATCAGGAGCATAAGTCCGCCGTACTTGTAAACACCGGCCATGTCGCCGGCATTGATCCCTTTGTCGATCAGGGATGCAGTGACGTACGGGATAAGGACTCCCATGATAACCTCCGCCGTGGTCCAGACCGGAGTCAGTATGGCTGATGTCTTGTACTGCTTGACCTGGGAGAAGATGGTCTTAATCATTGGATGCGATGCATTCTATCTCCACGAGGGCGCCCTTAGGAAGAGTCTTTACGGCAAAAGCGCAGCGTGCCGGATAGGGCTCGCTGAAGAATTGGGCATAGACGGAGTTCATGGCCGCAAAATCTCCCATGTCGGCAAGAAGGACGGTGGTCTTCAAGACCTTGTCCATTCCTGAACCAGCCTCCTCGAGGATGGCTTTGATGTTGAGAAGGGACTGCCTGGTCTGAGCCTCCACTCCCCCTTCGGGGGAAGCGCCTGTCGCCGGATCTATGGGGAGCTGGCCGGAAACGAATATGAATCCGCCCTGCCCGGTTGCCTGGCTGTAGGGCCCTATCGCCGCCGGAGCCTTTTGTGTACTGATCTGTTTCATGTCAAAATATTCATTAATCAACTATTCTCCTGCCACAAAAGGTTTAAGTCCCTGCACGGCTTCCTTAGCCGCGATCCTCTTCCCGCCGTTGTCAAGGTCTATCAGCACATACTTGTCGTTGCCCATTCCAAGCTCCTTCATGTACGAAAGCTGCCTGAGTCCGTGACGGCTTTCGATACGTTCGACAAGGTCGTGGTGCTCGTCCTCCGTCATGGCATAGACCATGTCCACGCAAGCCTGGTCGATGGCAAGGATGTCAGTGGATGAAAGGATCCCGACATTGGGAGTCACCACAGGCTCTGCCGCAAGACCTTCACAGTCGCAGGAAACCGACATGTTGCGCATGACATTGACATAGGTCACCTGTTTGCCGAAGTGGTCGATCGTGGCCTTGGTGGACTCTGTCATCCTCTCCATGAATTCCTCCTCCGCTATGTCCCACTGGTCCGGCTGGCCAGGAGTCGTGTGGATCCAAGCTTTACCGATCCTACCGTCAGCACAGCCAATTCCGATGTTCTTGTTGCTGCCGCCGAATCCTCCCTGGGTGTGCCCCTTGAAATGAGTCAGGGCGACAAGGGAGTCATAGTTGACAAGATGGCCTCCGACAGACATCCTGTCGAACCATTTCCCGCCCTTGACGGGCAGTTCCGTGGTCCCCTCTTCATCGATGATGTCGACAGGGCAGAATGTCCATCCGTTCACTTCCAAGGTCTTGCGGTGAAGTTCCGTAGTGTAGCGGTCGCCATCGTAGTAAGTGTTGGTCTCGATGATAGTGGCATCAGGGATGTCCTTGGACAGGAATTCCTTGACCCAGGAACTTGGAATGATGTTCGGGCCATGCTGCTCTCCTGTGTGAAGTTTTACCGCCACCTTGCCCTTTATCCTGCCGCAGACCTTCTCGTACGCCTTTGCAAGGCCCTCGGGAGAAAGATCCCTGGTGAAATAAACTATCGATTCATTCCCCGTACGCTGATCGTAAGGGAGATATTTCCTACCGTCTTTCAATGTATTTTCCATTTATCTTCTTTTTTATAAATAGTTGTCTTTCCGAACCTCATTGCCCACCTTTGGCCGGAAGGGGAAGCCAAGTCTGGACATGGCCTCCGTCCCAGCAGTCAACCGAAGAATAATCTATCATCTTGATCTGCCCCTCCTTTGTTGGGACAAGGAATTCTGTCCTTATTCCTGGCTTTTCCGGGTCCACACGTACCACATCCACCCTTCCGTCAGGGCCGGCAACGATGGAAACCGGCTTGTCATAGGCCGGATCGAGATTCTCGTCACGCGCAAGTACCAATGGTCCCCACTGAACTGCCTGGAAGAACTTCCCTTTGGGATTCTTTCCTTCTTGTGCATCGATCACCCTTGCAGTCATCCCGAAGGAAAGATGGATTTCATCCCCGGCTTTCCAGTCCCGGGTTATCGTAAGGTAATTCCCGCTGGAGATTCCGCTCACATCTTTCCCGCCGACGGTAACGCGTGTACCTTCACTCCATGACGGGATGTACAGCTTTATGCTGAACTCACCTTCCCCGGACGGGAAAACGGAGATTTTCACATCCCCGCTCCTCGGGAAGTCCCCGTCGATTCCGAGAGAGACATAGCGTCCGTCCGAAGTCCTGGCCTTGTAGCCTCCCTTGTTATACAGGTTCACAACGGGGCCTTCGGCCGACTGCATCACCGCCACGATGGGAATATATCCGAGGCCCGAGGGGCCGTTCAAGTTGCAGCAGGTCACGGGAAGGCCGTCGAACTCCATCCCCCAGCCATGGTTGGTCACCTTGGGGCCGTTGAGAAGGTTCACATAGCTGAAGCCTTTCCCGTCAGGGCGCATAGCACCAATCAGCCCGTTGTAGGCATATCTTTCAATGCAATCAACCGCAGCGGGGTCACCGGTAAGACGAAGGTACTGTGAGCAGAACTTCATCCAGGTGACACCGACGCAAGTCTCCATCATCCTCTGGACATCCGGATTGCTCTGCTCCACGGCGGTATTGCTCCAGCCTTCCCCGTAGAGGAGCGGCCAGTAGACATCGGCTCCGCCATTCCCTATTATCGTGATCTCCTGTTCCTTGACGCTATGGAAATACTTTGTCAGGCACTCCAGCCACTTAGGGTCTCCGGTCGCCCGGTAGTACTCCGACAAGCCTTCCATGACGGAAGTCATTTCATAGGCTTTGGGATAAGGTTCGCCCACTTCACGAAGGGGAACCCCCTCCATTACCTGTGCGAAGATGTCATGTCCCTTGGAAGCTCCCGAACGGATGATGTATGATGCAAAATCAATGTATACCTTCTTGCCAGTAATGAAATACAGCCGCATGAACGGTTCCAGGATGGAAGATGACTCGATGTTGTTGGCGCTCCAGCCCAGCTCGGTTATGCTCTTCTTTGGGGCGGGTCCGACCTGGTCCATGACTGACCGGGCTTCTTTCTCCATGGCTTCCAGGACCTTCGGATCCTGCTCGACATCCATGTAGTACTGGCTCAGGCCAAGCAGGACATATTTCCTTTCCCAGATGTCGCCGTCATTGTCTCCCGGCTGGTTCTCAAGAGGTGTACAGCTTATGGAACCGTTGGGCTTAGCAGCGGCCATGAGAGAATAAACTGCATCACGGGTTATCTTCTTGAGTTCCCTGTCCCTTGTGTAACGCCACAGAAGGGAATTGGCACGCAGGCTCTTCCCTATCATTTCTCCAAGGGCGAACTGCTCCCTTCCGGTGCGGAAGAACTCTATCACTTTCTCGTAAGGCATCACTCCCTTCGCCCAATTGTCCTGGGAAAGGCGTATGTCATCATCGAAATAGCCATCCATGACGGCATTTCCACCAGGCAGAGGAGAAAAGACATCCTGCACTTGCAACAGATCTTCACGGAAAACTCCGTTTTGGGAGAACGAAGGGAAAGGAATGAGAAGCAGCAACGCCAGGGACAGCCCGGCATGGAGCAGATAGGTTCTGATAGCGTTCATTTCAATGAATATTCATTATCAATAGCTTCCGCCGCCGATAACGCCACGCAGGAGAGAGGTAGGCGGAATCTGTTTGTCGGACACTGGAACGAAATAATGGAGGAACATCAGGAGCCTGTGGGCTTCCGCATATTCTGCGCAATTCTTCGACACTGTGGCGAGTATCCTTTCGGCGTGAGT
>CADBMD010000162.1 GCA_902795735.1 uncultured Bacteroidia bacterium | reverse complement strand
TACCTGGTAAGAAAGTACGAAGGCGATAAATATGTCAAAAACTTCACCTGCTACAACCAGCTTGCTGTCTTGATGTATGGGCAACTGTCAAACCGCGATAGTCTACGAGATGTTGTGTTTGCAACACAAGCTCTGGAAGATAAGGCTTACCGCCTCGGCTTCGGAAAGTATGTGTCCAGGAGTACTCTCGCGGATGCGAACAACAAGCGGGATTACCACATCTTTGAACAGTTTGCATATCACACCGTAGCAGCGGCACGGAAGTGCCGGGCAACCGATATCTTCAAACTTGGAGGAAACGTATATGCCTTTGATTCAACGACTATCGAGCTCTGCCTGGAAACATTCAAGTGGGCTATCTTCCGGAAGAATCAACGAAAGGGAGGTATCAAAGTACACACGCTGTATGACCTTGAGACTTCGATTCCGACATCCGCTCCTTGCTTGTGGCTATCTATGAGCTGGGGGTAAACGAGGTGATGGTCATCCATCATTCGACCTGTGGTGCCTGCCATATGAGTTATGAGGAGTTCAAGCCCAACATGCTGGAGAGGGGTATCCCTGGGGCGACCCTGGCGGAGTGGGAGGCAAGGGGAATCGCCAGCTGGCTGGAGGGCTTCCACGATACCGAGGCCTCAGTACGGAAGACTGTGGCGGCGATAGTCAATCATCCTCTGGTCCCTGCGGACATTGCCGTTAGGGGATTCATCATAGATTCTGTCACAGGGGAGTTGAAGGAGATTATCTGACAGGCAGACTCCCATCCTTGCAGATTGCCTTGATGTAGCGCAACACGACGCTATGGGCAGGTGCGGGCATCCCTCCGTGGTCATATCCATCGAACTCATAGAGGAAGACATGGTCGTTCCCGACCAGCTTCATCATCCTCCAGAAATAGGCTTGCTCCTCATAGCGGCCGTTCATCTCCATCTCCCTGTCTCCGGAAAGCACAACCATCGGCATGGGAAGCTTCCTGACATGGTAGAGTGGGGCTGTTTCATCGATCAGAGGCTGTAGCGGACCCATGCCCATTCCTTTCCTGACATTGAAGTGGGTGATTTTCTGTGCACTGTAGGGAAAAGCACCTGCAATCTTGTCGGCATCTACTCCGTAAGCTGCCAGGTAGTGTTTGTCCAGGACTACCATGTCGGTCAGGTATCCTCCTGCTGAGTGCCCGGCCACGAAGATCCTGTCGGTGCTCCCGCCTCTGGAACCGGATTCCTTGAAAGCCCATGCAACTGCGGCGGCAGCGTCATCTATGATCTCGGTGATGCTGGCTTTCGGAAGAAAGCGGTAGTTGACAGCTATTACGCCTATTCCTGAATCACGAAGTCCTTCGGGAATGGATTTGCTGCCTCCGGTCAGGCCTCCTCCATGGAACCATACCACGGTTGGGAAATCCTTGACAGAGGTCGGATAGTAGAAATCCAGCTTGCAACGCTCGGCAGCATATTCACCGGCGTTGAGGTGATAGGGGATATCTTTCTCAAGGTTGTATCTGTCCTGGGCTGAAGCGATCTGGACCAGGGTCAGGAAGATAAGTGCCAATACCGTCTTTTTCATATTCATCGGATCGATAAAACTAACTTGTCTGGTCGAAGGTGAAATCGTCCCATGGCAGTTCCGCATCTTTACCTTCATCAAGCACCGCAGCTGCGTGGCAAAGCAATGGGAACAACGAAAGGTCGGCCTTCCCGAGTTCTGCCTTCCTCACCATGGCCGCATGGACCCTGCGTGAAACCACAAGACTTTCCAGCGTGACACCCGAAAGGATCTCGAGGGCTTCCTGGTAGGTCTTGCCCTCTCCAAGCAATATTCCCACCTTCCGGGTGCGTCCCCCATAGACGGTTACATAGAGGTCGCCTATGCCGATATTCTCGCAGTCCCTGGAAGCCCCCTGCATTTCGAGAAGAAGCCGCATTTCCTTCACTGCCTGGTAGAAAGCTGCCGCTTGGGAATTATAGTGGAGACCAGTCTCAGGACCATGCTGGCGGTTAACCAGGCCGATGGTCATGGCGATGGCCAGGGCATAACCGTTCTTAAGGGCGACAGCGCTTTCGAGGCCTTCAACGTCGTTGGTCAAGGAGATGTGATAATAGGAAGTCTGCATCGCTTCCTTCATCATCTTGAGGGTTGCGGAATCCTTTCCGCAGAAAGCTACTTCGCTGTGGTCGTGAAACACCAGTTCGTAGGAAGTGCATGGACCTCCGATGGCACAGATGTCCCGGCATATTCCCTTAGCCTTGAGCGAGCGTTTCCAGTATTCAGGATATGAAATCAGGGTTCCGTCTTCAAGATTGATGAGACCTTTGGTGACTGACAGGACCGGGACGGAAGGGTCCAGCTCGGTAAGGACGTTCTCAAGGAACCAATCCACACCGAAAGACGAGACGCCTCCGATTATGAAGTCTGCACCTTCGACAGCCTTTTTCCAATCTTCAAAGAAATAATATTTTACCCCATCGGGGAAGGGATATTCGAACTTTGGATGCTGACCTCTCTCCTTGCAAGCCTGGATTATTTCCTTGTCAAGTGGAGTTCCGACGAGTCGGACATCGTGGCCGTTTTCCCTGGCAGGGAAGGCGAGGGCTGAACCCATCATCCCAGAGCCTATGATAGTGATAGTTTTCATAACTACAAAAATAACGATTTTTGTCGGTTGTGGAAAAATATGTAAATTTGTCCGTTTGGCCGAAAGATACGGCCTAGGGTGAAAGTTATTTATTCTGGAATAATATGAAATTGAAAATCGTTGTACTGGCCAAGCAAGTGCCGGACACAAGGAATGTCGGCAAGGACGCAATGACGGCCGAAGGTACCGTCAACCGCGCCGCCCTTCCTGCAATCTTCAACCCGGACGACCTCCTCGCTCTCGAGCAGGCTCTCCGCCTCAAGGAACAGAATCCTGGTTCAACAGTAGGAATATTGACGATGGGCCCACCCCGTGCCGGGGAAATCATCCGCCAAGGCCTTTACAGGGGCGCAGACACAGGCTGGCTCCTTACTGACAGGCTTTTTGCCGGCGCCGATACCCTTGCAACTTCCTATGCCCTTGCTACGGCCATCAAGAAGATCGGCGGTGTCGATCTCGTGATTGGCGGCCGTCAGGCAATCGATGGAGATACAGCGCAAGTCGGTCCCCAGGTTGCCCAGAAACTCGGGCTCAACCAGGTAACCTATGCCGAGGAAATCAATGTTGAAGATGGTGTCGCTACTGTACGCCGTCACATCGACGGAGGTGCCGAGACAGTCGAAGTCCCTCTCCCCGCTCTCATCACGGTTAACGGAAGCGCAGCTCCTTGCCGTCCCCAGAACGCCAAGCTTGTAATGAAGTACAAGAGGGCTAACTGCCCGATGGAACGTCCTGCCGAGGTCCCCTATGCCGAACTTTATGAGGAGCGTCCTTATCTGACACTCAACCAGTGGAGCGTGGCCGACGTGGACGGCGATCCTTCGCAGTGTGGTCTGGCCGGATCTCCCACAAAGGTCAAGAGCGTTCAGAACATAGTCTTCCAGGCCAAGGAGTGCAAGCACCTCACCGCATCCGATGCGGACATCGAGGGCATGATCAAGGAATTGTTGGACGAAAAGATAATCGGATAGAGCCATGAACAATGTATTTGTATATTGCGAGATAGAAGGGACGACCGTTGCCGAGGTCTCCCAGGAGTTGCTCACCAAGGGCCGCAAACTGGCCGATGAACTCGGCGTCCAGCTTCACGCCGTGGTTGCAGGTACCGGAATCAAGGGCAAGGTCGAAGACCAGATCCTTCCCTACGGAGTGGATAAGCTTTTCGTTTTCGACGGAGAAGGACTTTTCCCTTACACTTCAGCACCTCACACCGACATCCTTGTCGGCTTGTTCAAGCAGGAAAAACCTCAGATCTGCCTTATGGGCGCCACCGTTATCGGCCGCGACCTTGGCCCCAGGGTTTCTTCTTCGCTGACCAGCGGTCTTACTGCAGACTGCACCCAGCTTGAGATCGGCCCCTACACGGACAACCGTTCAGGAAAGACCTACGAGAATCTTCTCTACCAGATCCGTCCTGCATTCGGCGGCAACATCGTTGCCACCATCGTCAATCCAGACCATCGTCCCCAGATGGCTACAGTGCGTTCCGGAGTCATGAAGAAGGCTTTCTACGAAGGGAAGGCTGCCGGAGAAGTGGTCTATCCTGAAGTTTCTGAATATGTCTCCCCGGAGGCCTATGTTGTGAAAGTACTCGACCATCATGTCGAACAGGCCAAGCACAACCTAAAGGGTGCATCCATAGTCGTTTCCGGAGGCTACGGCATGGGCAGCAAGGAAGGATTCGACATGCTCTTCGAGCTTGCCAAGGTCCTTCACGCCGAAGTCGGCGCCAGCCGTGCAGCCGTGGATGCAGGCTTCTGCGACCATGACCGTCAGATCGGCCAGACCGGAGTCACCGTCCATCCAAAGGTCTATATCGCCTGCGGCATCAGCGGCCAGATCCAGCACATCGCCGGAATGCAGGACAGCGGCATCATAATCAGCATCAACACCGATCCTGATGCACCGATCAACAAGATAGCCGATTATGTGATTACCGGACCCGTCGAGGAGGTCGTGCCCAAACTCATCAAGTACTACAAGCAGAACAGCAAATAAGGAGGAAAAGCAATGGCAAACTATTATACTGACCATCCGGAAATCGGATTCCATCTGAACCATCCCCTCATGCGCCGAGTCGCCGAACTTAAGGAGCGCAGCTATTCCGAGAAGGAGAAATACGAGGAGGCGCCGGTCGATTACGAAGACTGCATCGAGAATTACCGTCGTATGCTGGAGATAGCCGGAGACATTGCGGCGAACACCATAGCTCCCAATTCCGAAGATGTGGACCTTGAAGGCCCTCATCTTGAGAACGGACGTATGAAATATGCATCCAAGACAGTGGAGAACATGGAGGCTGTGCGTCTGGCTGGTCTGTGGGGTGTGACGATGCCACGCCGTTACGGTGGCCTCAATGCACCGGAAACAGTGTTCAGCATGTGCAGCGAAGTCATCTCGGCTGCTGATTCCAGTTTCCAGAACATCTGGAGCCTTCAGAGTTGCGCCGAGACACTCTACGAGTTCGGAAGCGAAGAGCAGAGGCAGAAATTCATCCCCCGCATTTGCGCCGGTGAGACCATGTCCATGGACCTCACCGAACCCGATGCCGGATCAGACCTCCAGAGTGTGATGCTCAAGGCGACATGGAGCGAAGAGCAGGGATGCTGGCTACTTAATGGTGTGAAGCGTTTCATCACAAACGGCGATTCAGACATCCACCTTGTCCTTGCCCGTTCTGAAGAAGGGACTCGCGACGGTCGTGGCCTTTCCATGTTTATCTACGACAAGCGTCAGGGCGGAGTCAATGTCCGCCACATCGAACACAAACTTGGCATCCACGGATCTCCGACTTGCGAGCTCACCTACAAGGATGCTCGTGCCGAGCTTTGCGGAGAACGGAGACTTGGCCTTATTAAGTATGTCATGGCCCTCATGAACGGTGCCCGTCTGGGCATCGGAGCCCAGAGTGTCGGTTTGAGCCAGGAAGCTTACAACGAAGCTGTGGCCTATGCTGCCGAGCGTGCCCAGTTCGGCCAGAAGATCAACCGCTTCCCTGGCGTTTACGACATGCTGAGCCGCATGAAGGCAAAACTTGATGCCAGCCGTTCGCTGCTCTATCAGACATCGAGGTACGTTGACATCTACAAGGCCCTTGAGGACATCCAGAGGGAACGTAAGCTCGAGGCTGAAGAAAGGGCAGAGATGAAACAGTACAGCCGTCTGGCTGACGCCTTCACCCCTCTTTGCAAGGGTATGGCTTCCGAATATGCCAACCAGAATGCCTACGATGCCATTTCGGTTCATGGCGGTTCAGGTTTCATCATGGAATACAAGAGCCAGAGGCTTTATCGCGATGCGAGGATTTTCTCGATCTACGAGGGTACAACCCAGCTCCAGGTCGTGGCGGCTATCCGCTACATCACCAACGGTACGTACATGAACATCATCAACGAGATGCTCTCCGAAGACGTCCTTCCCGAACTTGTCCCGCTCAAAGAAAAGATCGCTGGCTGCGCCGGAATCCTTTCCGAGTGCATTGCAAAGGTTCGTGAGGCTGCTGACAATGAGCTTCAGGACTTCCTGGCCCGTCGTCTCTATGACATGACAGGTGAAATCGTGATGTCGCTGCTGCTCATGCGTGATGCCACTGTCGCTCCGGACATGTTCCTCAAGTCCGCAAAGGTTTTCGCCGCAATGGCATGCGAGACCGTAGCAGGAAAGAGTTCCTATATCCTTAACTTTGACAAGGAGAGCCTTCCCGCTTTCCGAGCCGTTGAGGAGTAATGGAACTTTATGAATATGCCAGGCCACATTTGATGGCCGGCAAAAAGATTCTTTATTTACATGGATTCGCGTCGAGCGGAGAGACCGGAAGCGTGTCAACCCTCCGGTTGCTCCTGCCCGGCGCGACCGTTTTGGCTCCCGACCTGCCTGTCGAGCCTGCTGATGCGATGGGACTCCTCCTGTCTCTTGTTGCGTCCGAGCGTCCTGACCTGATCGTCGGAACGTCAATGGGCGGGATGTACGCTGAGATGCTCACCGGCTTTGACAGGATCCTGGTGAATCCTGCTTTCCAGCTTGCCGACACCATATTGAAGAACAATGGCCTCGGTCGCAGGGAATTCCATAACAAAAGGGCCGATGGTGAGACTTCATTCCTCGTCACGAAGTCCTTGCTGGAACATTTCCGTGAAGTATCTTCGCACTGTTTCGAACATGCTTCCGTGGATTCCGGCAAGGTTTTCGGCCTTTTCGGGATCCATGACAACCTCGTACACACATTTGACTTGTTCAGGGAGCATTATCCACAGGCCATCCATTTCGATGGCGAGCATCATCTGAACGATTCAGTGATTGTCCATTCCCTCCTGCCTGTTATCCAATGGATAGATGACAGGCAGGAAGGGATTTCCAGACCAGTGTTGTTCATCTCCCTTAGCGACCGCCTTGTGAACCACTCCAGCGGGATTGCGAAGGCAGTCGCAGCGCTTGCTGCAAGTTATGATTTGCACATTGTCGCAGGAGTTGACTACAATGATCCGGAAAAATGCAATGATGTTTTCAATTGGTGCGAAGCCAATCTCGGTGTACCAGTCTGGAACAAGGTAATGATAAATAACCATAAGAATCTGCTTCTGGCTGATTATCTGATCGATGCTGAACCCGATGAGAATGGTGGCAGGGATTTCATGGGGACTCTCATCCATTTCGGATCAGACTCCTTCAAGACCTGGGAAGACGTCTTGACTTTCTTCTCTCGCCTAGGCGGGCAGTGATTTTCTTTTCTTATGGCCGACGCAACCAACAGTTATTATTTGGTTCCGATTCTTCCGGTGTATTCATTAACACCGGATTTGCTGAACGATTGAGAGAAAAACTTCTGTGCCGCTTCTTCCATTGCAGGGCCCCATGGCTGAGGACCGCCTGCACTCTGGATTACCCACATCCTAAGTTCCTTCTTATGCCAGTTGACACTGCAGTTGGTACCCCAGGCACCACCATGGCCGAACCAAGCGTCTTCACTGTCCTCAATCGGAGCAGACAGACCTAAGGAATAGCCGCCTAATTCTTTCGGCCGCGTCGACTGCGCCAGAATTGTCTTTACGGTTTCTTCCTTGAGGATGCGGACGCCGTTTTCTCCCAATCCTAGATTCATAAGCATCTTGTAGAATTTCAGCTGGTCGGCAGCTGTTGTCCATAGGCCGGCGCCGGCTGATGCAAAGACATGCGAGTCATTGTAAGGACGCTGTTGCCACCCCATTTCTTCGCGCCAGACTGCAGGAGCATTCTCCTTGAATTCATACAGTTCGATCTTGTTCTTGAGCTGTTTGTCTGTAGGCCAGAACCAAGAGGATTTCATCCCTAAAGGATCCAGTACTTCCTTCTTGAGATAATCCTCCCATTTCATGCCGGTGATTTCTTCAACGATGGCAGCTCCGATGTCTATGCCTGTGTTGGAATAAAGCTCTTTCGTTCCAGGCTCGAACATCAGGGGAGAGGCTGCTGCTATCGAAGCAACCTGCCGTAATGGAGCACCACCTGACCATCCGCCGCCACGGACGTCATTGCGCTTGGCGCTGATCTCGAATGGGAAACCTCCCGTGTGGTTCAGGACCATCCTGACTGTAAGTACATTCTTCGCCTTATGCAAAGTCCTTACTCCGTCTTTTTCACCATCCAGGACCCAGAGTTCATTGAACTCGGGCAAATACTTGGACACAGGATCGTCCAAGGATAGTTTGCCTTCCTCAACCAGTTTGGCTATCGTTACTCCGCAGAAGCCCTTTGTCTGCGAGCACTGCATGAACACGTTATCCATTTTGATCTTGCGTTTTTTTGCGACATCTGCGTATCCTATGCAGCAGGTCTCCTGGACTCCGTCCTTGTAGAAAACGCTGATGGCTCCTGCCAGTTGTCCGTTGTCCACGTAAGTCTGAAGGACACTTCTTGCATAGGCAGTCTTCGAATCCCTGGTCTTGGCCTGTGAAGAGAACATAAGGCAGATCAAGGCCATCAAAGTGAAAATGAATCTCTTTTTCATGACTTTGTTTTTTTTAACCTTTCTGTTGGTTAGTTTCCATCCATAAATATACGACTATTTATTATTATATTTGAGTAAAATTGTAAGAATCATGCACCGTTTACTCGTTACTTTTGCTTTTTCCCTATTTGTATTTTGCATCTCATCAGCGCAGTCTCGCAATAGTGATGGATTAATGGACATTGACAGTAAACGGTTTGCCCATCCTTTCCAGGAGGACCGTATCTACATGCTTCAGCACAGTACCAGAGGGGACCTTGAGGCTTTGCTTGACAAGCTGGGGAATGCTGGTTTCGGTGGAATCGTTACGAATGCAGACTGGCACACAGGAAAGGATGAGAAAAGTTTCTATCTTGAGAAGGATGAAGATTTCTCTCGGTTGGACGAGGTCATACGCTCAGCCCAAAAGCGAGGTATGGGGCTTTGGCTCTATGACGAGTGCGGTTATCCCAGCGGTTCAGCAAATGGCCTGACCCTTCTGGGACATCCTGAATACGAAGCAAGGGGCTTTACCGAAATACGTGCGGAAGGACCAGGGACTGTTTGGAACAAGCCCAATATCTTCGAGAAGATCATTTTCGCCTGCAAAGATGATGGCACTCCTGTTCCCTTCAATGCCGACAAAGCAGAAGGGGCAGACCGTGTCTATGTCGTCCGTCCGGTGTTTGAGGGGAGTCATGCCCAGAACTGCGGATGGGGACCGCGTCACTACCCGAACCTGATGGACAAAGATGCTGTTGCAGACTTTATCCGATGTACCTATGACAGATATTATGAAAGGACCCGGGGGTTCCATGCATTCGATGCAGTATTCACCGACGAACCGAGCCTCATGTCTGGTTATGTGAATTGTTCTGTTCCCATGCCTTGGTCTTTTCTACCTTGGACTGAAGAACTGCCTGGGAAGTTCCTCCAGATGCACGGTCACGAACTATGGAAGGATATCCATGTCCTTTTTTCACGGGAAGAACGGTTCGAGGAAGGTAAGTTGCGTTTCTGGCAG
The DNA here is from genome assembly GCA_902795735.1 of uncultured Bacteroidia bacterium. GTDB lineage: Bacteria > Bacteroidota > Bacteroidia > Bacteroidales > UBA932 > Cryptobacteroides. The sequence continues at coordinate 15,555 of CADBMD010000162.1, read as the reverse complement.
ACAGTCGCTGAATTGTTGAACGAAGCTTTTTTCGACCAGATAGAGAAGTGGTGTTCCACTCATGGAATAGCTTTTTCAGGCCATTGCCTTCTGGAAGAGGGCCTTGCCATGCACACACCTCTCTATGGCAATCTGGTCAAGCAGCTGAAAACATTCGATTATCCTGGGGTTGACATGCTTACCGGCGATCCTGAGGCTTACAAGTTCTCCGGCAGCGACTTTGCTCTTGCTCCACGCTACGTAGGAGGTGCGGCCAGGATGACGGGAAAGACCGATCGGGTGATGGTGGAAATATGTCCTATCAAAGGCGCCGACAGGGAGAATGATTTCTCTTTCGCAGAGGAAAGGGGGACGATGGACCTTATTTTCCGAGCAGGGATCAATCACATAAACTCTTATCTTGTGTCCGACCGGTTGGGTGAAGATTTCCCTCATTATTCCGACATTTTCGGCAGATGCGCTTACATGCTTAGGGGAGCACGCTGGACCGGGAGGATAGGGGTTTATTACCCGATAGAGACAGTTCAAGGTTATTACTGTCCGGAACGGATTGGAGTGAACAACGGAGCTGAACTGTCACAGGCCGAAATGTCGGTCGAGGAGACTCTGAGGACACTCAACCGGCAGATTGCCTCATCCGGGCTGGACTGGACTTTCATTGATTCTGAATGGATAGGGGAGGCCGCTCTTGTGGGTGTGGGGCTCTCGGCTAATGGCCTTTCTGTCGATGCAGTGGTCCTTCCGGCTGTGCGCTGGATGGATGCGAAGACAAGGGAAAAGCTCCGCGAGTTCGAAAAAGCAGGAGGCCTTTTGCTTTGGGTGAATTCGAAACCGGAAGGAGAGGATGCACCTCTGTGCGATGATCCTTGCAAAGCTCTCTCTTCAAGAGTGAATTATGGACTTCGTTTAAAAGCAGCACATCCTGAAACCGTGTTCGTCGGTCTCTATGAGAAAGACGGTAGGAGGATGTGGTACCTGATCAATTCTTCATCTGAAGAAAACTCGGTGAAAGTGGCTCCCGGTGTTCCTGTCAGGGTTTGGCATAACTTTACCGGCGATGTCAGTAAGAAAACCTCTTTTGTGATGCCTCCTTATTCTTCCGTTTTCATAACGGAAGAGGTGAAGTGAAATCGTTTCTGTCGGCAGGAAATACGATTCCTCCCTGGAGCCTGATTTCATCAAGGATCTCTGCGACAGCAAGGGAATTGTCAAGGCTGTTGTTTGTGGATTCTTTCCCACCTGTTTCCAAGACGTCGATGAATTCTTTGAATTCGCATAGATACTCATCCGGATCGCAGGGGACTGTTATGTCCTGTCTGCCAGGACCTGAAGCGCGTCCCGAAGTGGGGGCCCCATGAGGAATGAATTCTACGTGTCTGGTGATGTGTATCTGGTCCATGGAAAGGATTCCGCTTTCGCATGAGATCTCTGTATTAAGCCGGGAATCTGCTATTTTGGAGTACATTACCGAAGCACTCATGCCGTCATATTCAAAAAGGGCGGTGCCTTGGAGGTCTATTGTAGCCATGCCTTTCCTAACCGGGACCATGCAGGAGGTTATGTCGGCCTTGACAGCCTTCGGCCTTCCGAAGAGGGTGACCATCGGATAGATTGGGTAGATGCCTATGTCCATCAGTGCACCTCCTGAACAGTCGGGGTTGAAAGAACTCGGAACGGGAGATCCGTCTTCACCGGAAAGGATTCCCTTGAGTTTTTCGTATTTGGAGGAATACTGGCAGAAGGTACCGCTATAATGCCGTACCTTTCCTAAAGACTCGAGCTTTTCCTGGACCATCCTGAAATTGGGGCTCAGGGTAGAGATCATTGCTTCCATAAGGACCACCCCGTTGGCCTTGGCGGCTGCAATCATTTCCTTGACTTCGCGGGAGTTGGATGCAAGGGGTTTCTCACATAGTACATGCTTGCCATGATTCATGCACTTGATAGCAAGGTCATGGTGTGTGTGGTTAGGCGTGCCGATGTAGATCGCATCTATTGCAGGATCGGATGCCATTTTGTCCAAGTCTGTGTAGATCTTTGGTATCGAGTGCCTTGCGGCAAATGAAGAGGCGTTCTCCATGGTTCTGGAGCAGACGGCCGCAGCCTCGAAACGTGGCTCCAGTACTGCACCTTTCAGCACCCAGTCACTTATCCGGCCTGTGCCGACGATTCCAAAACGGACCTTTTTCATTTCAGCGCTCCCCTTTCTTCCAGATAGTTCTCGATCAGTGCCACTGCGTTGGCTTTCTTTCCCGAGTCGATAGTCAGGAACTCCTTGCCGTAAATCTGGTAGATCTCCCTGGCTTTACCTTGAGGATCCGGTTCGATCAGGATCAGCCCCTGGATCTTGTGCCCAAGTTTTGAAGCTGCAAGCAATACCTCATCAGCGCAGCTTGCATCACTGATAAGGAACACCATGTCACCTTCCGTAAAGTCCTCCTTTATCAGCCGTTTGACGATTGTCACGGCGTCGCCGTCCTTGCCCCTGAAGCCAGTTGCATAACACGCAAGACCATCGGATACGAGGCTTTTGATGACAGATTCCGGGAAATCGGTCTTGAGAGGTTCGTGGAAGTAAACTACCAGCGGTCTTTTTGTGATGGCATCTCCTTCCTCAGGCCGGTAAACCTTTCCGAATACCTTCCCGCCGTGGATGTAGTAGCTCAATTCTTCTACCACGCCCTTGGTCCCGCCGGGGACCTTGACTCTTTCACGTGGGCTGTCGCTTCCGAAGATGTGTATTCCCAAGATTGCCAGCAAAGCTATGACAATCGCGGATGCAAGTGAATATATCAATCGTTTCATGACTCAAAAATAATGTTTTTTGCTGAATTATTCCTATTTTTACATCTTACGAATCTTATTATTCAAGTTTAATTATTGTGCCCATGAAAAACATTCTATCCGTCGTTATCCTGTCAATGCTGGCTTGCGCTTCGGCTTTTGCACAGGACAATGGTTCTGATGAGTCTGATGAAAAAACCTTGTTATCTGTAGTAGAAGGTCCTTTTACTGCAGAATTCGCCAATTATTTCTCTTTGGGAGACCATGTCTTTTTCGGTACATCCGGGGATTTTGACACGGCGAACAAGAATTCAAGTTCTGAGTTCGTATTCAATATTATAGAGTTGAGGGTCCGTCCTTACCAGGGCGCCCATTTCTGCCTGGGACTTGATTTCGACTGGGACTATTACCGTCTGTCAAAGGAGTATTACTGGCTTCCGGATGCTTCCAAACAGAGTGTTACGATAGCATCACGGGAGCAGGGGGGATTCAAGAGAATCAAGAAGTCCAACCTGAATGTGCGCACTGTCTCCGTGCCTCTGAGTTTCGAGCAGGATTTCGGGAAGTGCTCTTTGCGTATAGGGGCAGCCGGAGAATACAATTTCCCCGGCAGGACCAGGTTCAAGGCCATCGACAACAGTGGAGCCAAGGTCAAGGAGACCCGCAGCGGCGAGCGTTTTGCGGACCAGATCAAGACTAACCCGTTCACTTATTCTGCATTTGCTGCCCTTTCGTTTGAAGGAGCCGGTTTTTATGTGAAGTACAGTCCCAAGCCTGTGTTCGAGGAAGCGGCCGGCCCTCAGTTCAAGACCTTGACTATCGGAGTTATCTGCGGACTGGGAAAATAGGCTTCATTGATGTCTAAGTTCAGGATCATTTCTCGCCTTTCGGAACGGAACCAGCTCTTGGTCCTGAGCATCGTCGTAGGGATTGTGGTAGGCTTCGCCGCCGTAATCCTGAAAACGCTTATCAGTCTTATCCAGCGTGGCCTTGGCAGCCTTTTCGGAGATATCCTGAACGGGGCTCTTTACTATCTCGCCCTTCCCGGAATCGGGATGCTCCTTGCCATGCTGTTCTGCAGGTTCGTCATCAAGGACAACATCGGACATGGTGTAACGAAGGCCCTGCAGGCTGTCTCGCGTCATGATTCCAGGATAAAGCCGCACAACATGTGGTCTTCTGTCGTGGCCAGTTCCGTCACTATCGGATTCGGAGGATCCGTAGGAGCTGAGGCGCCAATAGTTTACACAGGAGCGGCTATAGGATCCAATTTCGCACGTAAGATGGGCATGTCCTACAGGAATATGACCATCCTGCTCGGGTGCGGAGCCGCTGCCGCAGTTGCAGGAATATTCAAGGCTCCGCTTGCCGGAATACTTTTCGTGCTGGAAATCCTGCTGTTCAACATATCGATGAATTCCATGATGCCGCTCCTTCTTTCGACAGTGTCGGCTACTATGGTTTCATATATATTCCTTGGCAAGGCGACTCCCTTCGAATGCACCTTGACTCCGTTCAATTTCGGGAATATTCCTTTCTATCTCCTCCTTGGAATTTTCTGCGGCGGCTGTTCCATCTATTTTACCAGGACGACCCTATGGCTGGAGGACAAGATCGGCAGGATGCATAACTCCTATTTGAAATGGGTTCTGTGCGCTGCCGGCCTTGGTCTGCTCATATTCCTTTTCCCTCCTCTTTACGGTGAAGGCTATGAGTCGCTTGGCGTTCTTCTGAATGGTCATGAACTCTCTATCGAAGGCCAGACTCCTTTAGCGTTCCTTTCAAGAAGTCCCTGGTCGGTCCCGGTCTTCTTCCTGCTCATCCTCCTGCTTAAGGTATTCTCCATGACGCTGACCAACGCAGGTGGGGGAGTAGGCGGCACCTTCGGCCCGACTCTTTTCGTAGGGGCGATAGCCGGATTCTTCGTTGCCAGGACCATGAACCTTGCGTTCTCCGGCACCTCCCTTTCTGTCCCTGAGCAGAATTTCGTGCTCGTCGGTATGGCCGGCTTGATGGCGGGAGTGATGCAAGCTCCCATGACTGCGATCTTCCTTATCGCCGAGATCTCCGGTGGATACGATCTTTTCCTGCCGCTTATCATAACTGCTACCATAGCTTTCGGTACCACCCGGATTGTGGAAAAATACTCCATCTACACCAAGCGAATCGCTCAGCGGGGAGAACTCCTGACTCACGACAGCGACCAGGCAGTCCTTACGCTTCTGAAGGTTTCCGACATGATAGAGAATGACTTCTCTTGCATAAAGATAGACGATACTCTCGGGCGCCTTGTGGAAGTGGTCTCGGAATCGAGCAGGAACATTTTCCCGGTTATAGACTCGAAAGGGCGTTTCCAGGGTTATGTCTCATTGGAAGACATACGTAAAGACATGTTCAGATCCTCTGAATATGAAACCCTTCATGTCTTCAATTTCATGCGCAGCGCCATGGAATATGTCTATGAGGACGAAAGCATGGATTCGGTGATGCGCAAGTTCGAAAGCACTTCTGCGTGGAACCTGCCGGTCGTCAAAAGGGACCGGACCTATCTGGGCTTCGTCTCCAAATCCAAGATTTTCTCCGCCTACAGGGATGAACTCAAGATAGTCTCTCAAGACTGACATGAAAACAATCTACATAAAAGAGATAGCCCGCAGGCTGGGCATCAAGGACTGGCAGGTCGAGAATTGTATCGGCCTGTTTGAAGAGGGGAGTACGATTCCCTTCATCAGCCGTTACCGCAAAGAGAAGACAGGTGGTTTGGACGATGCCGCAGTGGCAGAGATCAAGCATTGGGACGACGTCTTCACAGAGATGGAGAAGCGTAAGGTCTCCATCCTTTCGACAATCGATGAGCAGGGGAAACTTACCGATGACCTCAGGAAGAAGATTGAGGGTTGTCTTGTATCCAGTGAGTTGGAAGACCTTTACCTTCCTTTCCGCCCCAAGCGGCGCACAAGGGCGACTGTGGCCCGGGAGAAAGGCCTTGAGCCGCTTGCCGACAAGATGTGGAATGTCCAGGTCTCTGATCCTGAACATGAAGCCAGGAAATTCATCGGTGACAAGGTGCCGACGGTCGAAGAAGCACTTGCAGGTGCCCGCGACATCATGGCCGAAAGGCTGGCAGAGTCAGCACCGGTCAGGGATGCTCTCCGTCAGATTTTTAGGACCAGGAGGATTGAATCCAAGGCTACCAAGGCTGCGGCAGAGAATCCTGAGGCCTCAAAGTACCGTGCCTATTTCAATTTCACGATGCCTCTCCAGAGGATTCCTTCGCATAACCTTCTAGCCATCCTGAGAGCCGAGAAGGAAGGGTTCCTTTCGGTTGGCCTCGATGCCGATCCGGAGAAATGCGGCAACAAGATCTACTATGATTTCTGCCAGGAACATCATTATCCCGGCAGCAAGCTGGCAAGTCAGATCCGCTCTGCCGTGGATGATTCCTTCAAGCGTCTCTTGGAACCGTCCATTTCCAACGAAATCATAAAGGAAGCAAAAGAGAAAGCGGACATTGAGTCGATAGCGGTTTTCGGGGAGAACCTTACTCAGCTTCTCCTCTCTGCCCCTGTGGGACAGAAGAGGACCCTGGCCATTGACCCAGGGTTCCGTAACGGCTGCAAGACAGTCTGCCTCGATGCCCAGGGAAACTTGCTCCACCACGAGATAATATTCCCTCATCCTCCCCAGAACGAGAAGGTCAAGTCGATAATGGCTGTTTCGCGGATGATTGATGAATATGGAATCGAGGTGATTGCAATCGGCAACGGTACTGCATCCCGTGAAACGGAGGATTTCATAAAGAGGGTGGGTATTCCGGAAGGAGTGAAAGTGTACACTGTCAGCGAGGACGGCGCTTCAATCTATTCCGCTTCAGAAGTAGCTCGTAAGGAATTCCCGGATGAAGATGTGACGGTAAGGGGCGCCGTTTCCATAGGCAGGCGTCTTATGGATCCTCTTGCCGAACTGGTAAAGATCGACCCCAAGTCACTTGGCATAGGACAGTACCAGCATGATGTGGATCAGGCACTTCTGAGGGAGAAACTGGACAATACCGTCGCCATGTGCGTGAACAGCGTGGGAGTCAATCTCAATACGGCCAGTCCATATCTTCTGAGCTATGTCTCTGGAATCGGCCCTGCACTTGCATCCAACATCGTAAGTTTCAGGACTTCAGAAGGGGCTTTCACATCCAGGAAGCAGCTCCACAAGGTCCCGAAACTCGGGCCGAAGGCTTTCGAACAGTGTGCTGGTTTCCTGAGAATACCCGGAGCAGAGAATCCTTTGGACAATTCTGCGGTCCATCCGGAATGCTACCACATAGTCGACAGGATGGCTTCCGACCTCGGCGTTTCTGCCAGGGAACTGGTCGGTAATCCCTCTCTGATCTCTCAGATCGATCCTTCCCGGTACGTCGAAGGTGACTTCGGCCTTCCTACCATCAACGACATCCTGAAGGAACTGGCTAAGCCTGGTCGGGATCCACGTCAGCAAGCCAGGGAATTCAGCTTTGCAGATGACATCCATGAGATAGATGATCTGAAGCCGGGTATGGAGCTCCCTGGAATAGTGACCAACATCACGGCATTCGGTGCATTCGTCGATATCGGGATCCATGAGAACGGACTTGTCCATGTCTCGCAGATGAAAGGCCAGAAGGTAAAACTTCATCAGCAGATCAAAGTCAGTGTCCTCGGGGTTGACCTTGAGAGGAAGAGGATTTCTCTGAGACTTATTAAGGAATAGTTCTGCTTTTGCTTTATATTTATCAGTGTCTGGCTGGAATTGATTTCGGTTTGTTTGGTTTTTTTGCTTATATTTGCAAAAACGAAAGGAACCGAACCTTATGGCCAGATCAGCGAGCATATGTGACAACAAGATAGTGATCTATTCTCTGTCTGCCGTGTCCATACTGCTATGGGGCATGTCTTACATCTGGAGTGATGAACTTATCGCCCAGGATGTCTCGATCTTCTACTTCGTTCCTCTGAGGAGTCTCATGGCCGGAGTTATCCTTCTCCTTTTCAATATTTCAACCAAGCAGTTCAAGTGGATCGAGAAGAAAGACCTTTGGAAATTCGCCCTCCTCGCTGTCTTTGAACCTTTGGTGTATTTCCTGTGTGAGACTTATGGCCTGAAAGAAACCGGATCTCCGACCATAAGCGCCATGATCATAGCGTCCGTGCCGATCTTTTCGGTTGCAGCAGCCGTACTTCTTTTCAAAGAGACAGTCTCGGCGGTGAACATCTTGGGAATAATCGTGACTCTGGCTGGAATCGGGCTGGTCATCCGTTCCCAGTCTGAATGTGGAACACCTGAGAATTTCGCACTGGGAATCCTGTTGCTCCTTCTTGCCGTCATGTCGGAGGTGGGCCATGCTTCCATGACGAAGCATCTTTCAGAAGGCTACAGGCCACAGGTTATAGTGATGTACCAGTTCCTGATAGGGTCGGTTTATTTCATCCCGCTCTTTTTCACCAAAGGTTTGGAACATTATGAGAGCTGTTATGTGTCCATGAGCGTCTTAAAGCCAGTTCTATGCCTGGCATTGCTCTGCTCGAGCCTGGCTTTTTCCCTCTGGGCCATGACTATCAAGCGGCTCGGCGTTGCGAAGTCAAGCGTCTTCCTGGCTATGATGTGTGTGGCGACTGCCTTGGTGGCTGAAGTGATTGGAAGGGAACACCTGTGCCTTATCCAATGGATTGGAATAGCAGTGGCCGTGGGTGGCATCGTCCTGTCGCAGCGGACGGCTTAGAGGCAGAAACTGCGAGTTCTCCATTTATCCAGACCATGTCCACGGAACCTTTGAGAGCAATCCCTTCATAGGGGGTCCAGCCACATTTGTAGCCGCTCCCTGCCGGAACTGTTATGCCATCAGGATCTATGACGACAAGGTCTGCGAAAAAGCCTTCCTTAAGGAAACCCCTGTCTTTGATTCCGAAGATTCTGGCCGGATTCTCGGAGAAGACCTCCGCCAGCCTTTCTAGCGGTATCCCACATTCCCTGGCAACTGTCAGCAGGACAGGCAGGGACTCCCTAACGGAGGGGATTCCGGACGGGCACTTGAGATAAGGCTCCTCCTTTTCTGTGACCAGATGAGGCGCATGGTCTGATCCGATGGTGTCAATGACACCTTCTGCCAATGCCTGACGAAGGGCCTGTCTGTCAGCGTCAGACTTGATTGCCGGATTGCATTTGACCTTTCCTTGAAGCCGGCCGTAGTCCTTGTCACAGAACCATAGATAGTTGGGTGAAGTTTCGGCGGTAATCTTTGGATTACGGACCTTGGCTTCCCTTATCATCTCGATCTCTTCTTTGGTAGAGACATGGAGGAGATGAAGGGCTGTCCCATATTCCATAGCCATCCTTATGGCTTTGCCTGTCGATTTGATGCATGCCTCACGGCTCCTGATCCGGGGATGCATGCTGAATGGGATGCTATCGCCGTAGGTTTTCGCTGCCGCTTCCATGTTCGCCCGGATGATGCCTTCGTCTTCGCAGTGGACAAGGATCGGTTTCTTTCCTATCTTGAATAACTCATTCAATGACTTGTCATTGTCGACAAGCATGTTTCCGGTAGAGGATCCCATGAAAACCTTTATTCCGGCAAACCTGCCAGCCATTCCGGCGTCAAGATATTCCTTGATGAGGCTGACGTTGGTGTTCGTGGCACCGAGGTGAAAGCCGTAATTGGCCCTGGATTTCAGGGAGGCGGTCATGCTTTTCTCCTCCAAGGCTTCAATGCTGATGGTCGGAGGCTTCGTGTTGGGCATGTCTATGAAAGAAGTGATGCCACCCAGCAGTGCCGATTCGGATTCGCTGCCGATATCGGCCTTCCATGTCAATCCTGGGTCCCGGAAGTGGACGTGGGCATCAATTCCTCCTGCCATGAGGATCTTCCCGCCGAGGTCGATGGCCCAGGAGGCTTCGAACCCTTCCGGCTCCTTTTTCCATATTCCTGAAATACGTTCGCCTTCAATTCCGAGACAACCATTGAACGAGGTCGTACCGGTGACTATCAAGGCGTTTTTGAGGAGCAGGCGGGACATTTAGGCCTTCCTGTTGAATTTCCTGAATTTCAATTTGATGACTCCCCAGAATGCTTCGCCGAAGATTCCGCTGCTCATCTTGGATGTGCCGAGCTTGCGGTTGACGAAGATGATGGGGACTTCGACAAGCTGGAAGCCAAGTTTCCAGGCGGTGTACTTCATTTCGATCTGGAATCCGTACCCCTTCATCCGAACGTCGTCAAGGTCGATTGTGGAAAGAGCCTCCTTGCTGTAGCACTTGAAACCTGCAGTGCAGTCGTGTATCTTCATTCCCAGTACGGTGCGGACGTACATAGATGCGTAGTAGGACATCAGGATCCTTCCCACAGGCCAGTTGACAACGCTGATCCCGTCGCAGTAACGTGAACCGATGGCTACTCCGCCGCATCCCTTGCAAGCTTCGTAGAGCCTGGGAAGGTCGTCCGGATTATGTGAGAAGTCGGCATCCATTTCGAATATGAAATCGTAGCCATGTTCAAGGGACCATTTGAAACCGGTGAGATAGGCGGTGCCCAGTCCCTGCTTCCCGCTCCTTTCGATAATGGAAAGCCTGTCAGGGAACTCTCCTTGCATCGATTTCACTATCGAGGCAGTACCGTCCGGTGATCCGTCGTCAATGATCAGCACATGGTAATCACCTTCCAGTGAGAATACCTTCCTGATTATGGCCTCGATATTCTCCTTCTCATTGTAGGTGGGGATGATAACAACTTTCTTATCCATTTTCATCATTTTGTTTTCATCATTTCCTTTACAGCTGTCTCAAGCTGTTTGTCTTCGCCTCTGAGAACTGATGCAGGGTCATTCTCAACCTTTATGTCAGGTTCGATCTGCATGTTCTCCAGGTAGCGGCCTTCCTTGACTCCGAAACTGCCGACCTGAGGGATTCCAAATACCATTCCATTCAGCATTGTTTCCCACCAGACGGCCGTCATGGTGCCCGGGACCGGCATGCCGATGAGCTTGCCAAGGCCCAGCGCCCTGTAAGTGTAAGGGAAGCCGCAGGCATCCGAGTAGTTGTCTTCGCACATCAGGACACATGAGGGCTTGTTCCATTTGTTGTAAGGTTCACTGCCGATGTACTGCCCTCTTGGAGTGAACCGGATGTATTCCTTGCCTCCTAGCAAGGTTGCAAGGTCGTCGTGGAGCCATCCTCCGCCATTGTGCCTGGTGTCGACGACGGCGGCTTCTGCACTGCGGTATTTCCCGAGAAGCTTTGAGTAGACCTCCCTGAAACTGGGAGAATCCATGCCTTGGACATGGGTGTAACCGACCTTCCCTCCGGAGAGGTTGTCCGTCATCTTCTCACGTTGCCTGACCCATCTGCGGTACATGAGGGCACTCTCGGAAGCTGCAGGTTCAACATAGACCTCGACGTCCTTTCCGCCCTTGCGTACCAGCACTGCTGTTTTCTTTCAGACCTTGTTCTGGAGTAGGCTGAACCAGCTCTCTCCAGCCTTGATCGGTTTTCCGTCGATGGAAACCACCAGGTCTCCAGCCTTGATTTCGGGGTCGGCCGTCCCAAGGACTCCGCCTGGAAGGACCTCTGCAATCTTGAGGCCGTCGCCGTCATAGTCATGGTCGTAGATGACTCCGAGCCAGCCCATGCTGACCCTTGACCTTGGACGGTATCTGGCACCTGTATGAGATCCGTTCAACTCGCCCAGCATCTCGGAGAGAAGGTCCTGGAAATCATAATTGTTGTCTATGTAGGGCATGAACTTGGAGTAATTCTCCCTGTAGCCGGCCCAGTCGATGCCATGGATGGCAGGATCATAGAACTTCTCGTTGACCTGTTTCCATACATGCTCGAAAAGGTAGTTCCTTTCGGCTCCGGGTTTGAACTCATAGTCTCCGGAAAAGGTGATAGGAGTTATTGCGTCAGTAGCTACATTTATCTTTGAGATGGATCCGCCGGTGAAGATGTAAAGAGTCTTGTCGTCCGGTGAAGGGACGATCGCGCCGGAGACACCTTTGCGGATGACTTTGATGTCACCTTTCTTGACGTCGAGCTTGCAAAGGTCGCTGCCTTTTTCAAGCCTTGTGACATAGTAAAGTTTCGTGCCGTCCTGAGTCAGGTAGAAGTCTCCAAGCCTTCCTGAGCTTGGAGTGAGGCGGGTGATCCTGGTGTCCCTATCTTCGAGCTCCAGCTTGAGTTTCTCGGGTTTTTCGGCTTGTTTGACGGAGTCTTTCTTCTCCTTTTTCTCTTCCTTGGCAATCTGTTTCTCGGTCTTTTCCTTTCCGCCTTCCTCTATGATCTTGGCAATCTCCTCATCCTCCTTGTCACGCTTGAACTTCATCATCTCCTTGCCGTCGAAGAACATGATGTAGACGTCGGACTCTGCTCCCCAGCTACCATGGCTCCTGTAGCCGTTCTTGTCGGATTCCCAGACCATGGCATGGCCCTTCAGGGCCCATTTGAAATTGCCGTCGGAATAGCCGCTCTGAGTCAGGTTGGTGATCTCTCCGGTTTCGATGTCGATCAGGGCGATGTCGGAATTGTTCCATCCTCCGTCGATCTGGTAGAGTGAGAGAAGATACTTGCTGTCAGGACTCCACTCGAAGCTCTGGTCTCCGTCCTGGTAGGAATAGTTCACACCCTTGAGCAGGGATTTCTCCTTCCCGTCCTTGGTGGATTTGATCACGAGTTCTGTGCGGTCCCTGAGGAAGGCTATCCAGTTGCCGTCAGGGGAGACGTCTGGCTGGAAGCAGGTTTCCCCCTTGGAAGTCACGAGTTCTTCCTCGAATTTGGTGGCATAGGTGAAATATTTTTCCTCCTTGTCGGCAAGGGTCGTCTTCCATATTCCCCAATTGCCGTCCCTCTCAGAAGAATAGTAGAGCGTGCGGCCGTCCTTGGAGAAGCTTACATTCCTCTCTTGCTCTGGCGTGTTGGTTATCCGCTTCGTGGTTTTATATTCGGAAGAAGTCACGAAGACATCGCCTCTTATGACCAATGCGATCTCTTTCCCGTTTGGTGAAACAGCCATCGAAGTGGCTGAAGATGAAAAAGTAAGGAATTCCGTTTCATTCTCGGTGTTGTCCTTGGCTACCGTGATGGGGATCATGGTGGGCTGGCCGCCTTCCTTCATGGTGTAAAGGTCTCCGTTCCAAGAGAAGCATAGGGTTCCGTCGCGGGACACCGACAGGAACCTGACGGGATTGTCCTTGAACCTGGTCAGCTGTGAAGCGCTGCCTGAGGCCGATGTAGATGCTTTGTAGACGTTCATCGTCCCGTCTTTCTCGGAGAGGAAGTAGTAGGTCTTCCCGTCTGCGGCGAAAACTGGATTGCGGTCTTCACCCTGGAAAGAACTCATCTTCGTGAAACGGCCTTCCCCGTTGAGGGTGAACCTTTTACTCTGTGCGGCCGCAGGCTGGTAGAGCCATATGTCCCTTGTGACAGACGAAGTGTGGTGCTTCCTCAGAGGGTCTTCGTAACCTTTGTAATCTTCATAGAGAACTTCACCGGAAGCATTCACCGACATGTTCATTATCGGCAGGGAAGTGACCATCAAAGGCCTTCCTGCTTCCTTGTCTACCTGCCAGACCTGTACGGAGCCTGGAAAACCGCCGTATTTTGCATCTTGCTGGATGTTGGCTGTGAATAGCACCCTTCCGTCTTCAAGTACGCAGAGCGGAGTTTCATCTCCGGGGTAGTCGGTCAGTCTTTTCGGCGTGCCTCCAAGAGCCGATGTCATGTATATGTCCTTGGAACCGTTCCTGTAGGAAGAAAATACTATTTCCTTCCCGTCAGCTGTCCAGACAGGGTCTGAATCGTAGGCATTGTTCGATGTTATCTGAAGGGCTCTGCCACCATTGATCCCTACAGTGAATATGTCGCCTTTGTAGCAGAAAGCTACCTGGCTGCCATCAGGCGAAACAGCGTTTTTCCTGAGCCATCTCGGAGTCTCCTGGGCCAGGGTAGAAGCGATCGCCAAGGAGGCAGCGGCGGCGGTGAGGATGATTTTTCTCAGATGCATGGCTTTTGTCTTGTGTGAACTCTATTCTACAAATATATTAATTCTTCAGCGATTATTTCGTATTTTTGTTCCCTATGACAATAATAGTTCATGTATGAAAAGAATCGACTGTTTCCTGCCCTATGTGGATGATCCTCAGGTGGCCGTAACCCTTGGCAACCTTAAGGCCCAGCCCGAGATAGCAAGTGTCCGTCTGCTTGAGGCTGCCACCTTCACGAGTACTCTCTCCATCAAGAAGATAGCTTCCTTGGCTGAAGCCCCGTTCGTGCTTATCTACACCAAGACGACGGACCTGAGGTTCGGGGCCTTCTCCCTTGAGCGGCTCATTTCCGTGGCTGAAGACACTTCGGCGGCGATGGTCTATTCGGATCATTTCAAGGAGGCCGGCGGGGAGAGGATCTTCGCTCCCGTGATCGATTACCAGTTCGGTTCGCTCCGTGATGACTTCGATTTCGGCTCCGTGCTCCTGTATCGGACATCGGCCTTGAAGGAAGCAGTTTCCCGGATGGATGTGGATTATGAATATGCGGGGTTGTATGACCTTCGTCTGAAAGTCTCCCAGAAAGGGAGCCTTGTCCATGTGAACGAATACCTCTATTATGAGATTGAGACTGATAACAGGAAGTCAGGGGAGAAGCAGTTCGACTATGTGAATCCTCGCAACCGTGCAGTCCAGATCGAAATGGAGAAGGCTTGCACGCGTCATCTTAAAGACATCGGAGGCTACCTTGAGCCGGAATTCAAGGAAGTTGAGTTCTCCCGGGAGGATTTTGAATATGAGGCTTCGGTCGTGATTCCTTGCAAGAACAGGGTGCGTACGATCGGCGATGCCCTGAAGTCAGCCCTGGGCCAGAAGACATCGTTCCCTTATAATGTAATAGTGGTTGACGACAACTCCACGGACGGTACCGTGGAGGTCATCAAGAGTTTCCTGGATGATCCCAAACTGGTCTACATCGCCCAGGACAAGACTTATCATGCCATAGGCGGGAACTGGAATGCCGCGCTGCACCATCCCAAATGCGGCAGGTACGCAATACAACTGGATTCTGATGATGTCTATTCTGGTGAGGATACAGTCCAGAAGTTCGTGGATGCCTTCCATGAAATGAAGTGCGCGATGGTGATAGGTACGTATCGCATTACCGATTTCAACATGCAGACCCTTCCTCCTGGAATAATCGACCATCGTGAGTGGACTCCGGACAACGGCCGGAACAATGCCCTCCGGATCAACGGTCTGGGAGCTCCAAGGGCTTTCTATGTGCCCTTGCTCCGGGAAATCAACTTCCCGGTGACAAAGTACGGAGAGGATTATGCCGTCGGTCTCCGCGTGTCCAGGGAATACTCGATCGGCCGGATTTATGATGTCGTGTATAATTGCAGGAGATGGGAAGATAATTCCGATGCAGCGCTCGACATCGAGAAAGTTAATGCTAACAACTTGTACAAGGATAAATTACGTACCTGGGAGCTCCAGGCAAGGATTCTTCTGAACGAAAAGAAACAGAAAAAATCTTAAAAAATTTCTTAAAAAAGTTTGGAGGATTAAAAAAAATACCTACCTTTGCATTCCCGTTCGCAAGGCGAATGGGATTTTTTAACAAGATCATTGACAAGATTGAAGGAAGTACAAGCAAGTACCGAGAACAAGAAAAAATTCGAGAGCGTTGATTTCTTTTAAAAGGAAGCGTTGTCGGGATCAGACTGAGAGAAATAGAGAATATACAAAGAAGAGTTTGATCCTG
>CADBMD010000161.1 GCA_902795735.1 uncultured Bacteroidia bacterium | reverse complement strand
GGTTGTTCCTTATTCCCTAGCTACATCAAACCACAACCCAAGGCCGTCGGTGGCTGTGAGAGTCACGGTTGTTCCTTATTCCCTAGCTACATCAAACCACAACAACATTATATTAATCCATTCATAAGATTTTGTTGTTCCTTATTCCCTAGCTACATCAAACCACAACCCTTTGAACTCGAGAACGACCCTACTGTCGGTTGTTCCTTATTCCCTAGCTACATCAAACCACAACTTTGGAATACGCTTGTCTCCATGGCTTAGAGTTGTTCCTTATTCCCTAGCTACATCAAACCACAACTGGTTGCCATGGTTATATTGGTTTTTACAAGTTGTTCCTTATTCCCTAGCTACATCAAACCACAACTCAGAAGGGCAGATCGTCTTTTCCATCATCGTTGTTCCTTATTCCCTAGCTACATCAAACCACAACGCCTGCGTGTAGGTGATAGTCACGGCGGATGTTGTTCCTTATTCCCTAGCTACATCAAACCACAACAGAGGAAAGGGATTGGAGCCAAAGAATAGGTTGTTCCTTATTCCCTAGCTACATCAAACCACAACTTAATCTCTGCAATACCTTTACCTAAATTTGTTGTTCCTTATTCCCTAGCTACATCAAACCACAACCTCAACTTTTCAACAGGCTTATAATAAGCATATTACATAGATATAAAGGATATAAAAATGCGTATTTTATCAAGGAAGTGGTTCTCTGTAACGCTTTTTATTATTTCAAAGATATCAAAGATCTAAAACAATTCCAATTGTAAAGGAGTTCCTAGTAACTTTTTCTCCTTTGTCCCCCAAATGTTAACGATTTCCCCGTACTGTTTATCCGTCACAGAAAGGATACTTACCATCCCTACAGCGGGAACTGCGGCCTTAATTCGTTTCACATGTACATCCCGATTCTCCTTCGATGGACAATGTCGGATGTAAACTGAATACTGCATCATGGTAAATCCATCCTTCTCCAAAGCTTTCCGAAACTGAGTCGCCGACTTCCGTTCTTTCTTCGTCGTCACCGGCAAATCAAAGAAAACAAAAATCCACATAACCCGGTAGGCATTCAGTCGGTTTCCCTCAATCATAGTCAAAATCGAGGAAGAACCAGTTGCTTCCCTTCGCCTGAAAAACAACGTGCCAATGAGGCGGTAGTCATCGACAACCCAATCTCCAAAGGCCGTATACAATCATCGAACACCGTATCGGCAAAAAGCACACAAAGCAGTCGCTGTTTTACTTCGGAGTCCAACTCTTTCTTATCTTCATCCAGAAGTTGGAACACCACAGCATCTACATAGGGCCTGTATGGTTCCATCAGATCATCAGCAAGAGGGAAGGCATTGTATCGATTCTTATGGAAAAGTCCAAAGGAAGGAGACAGTCCCGAGCCGACGATTGCGCGAGCCATGGCTGCGCGCAAAATGGAATAGCCATAATTCAAAAGCGAATTAGGGTCCGGACCGGTCCTGGACCTGACAAACTCATCTCCAAACAGTTCGTCCCAGTATATCTTTGCGGCTATCCCTTCCCTATTATCCGAGTCTCCGCTTTTGACGTTTGTATAGAATGGCTTCAGTTTTCCTCCGTCGTATCCCACTTTCGTCAGCAGTGACGACTGGTTCCGAATTTTCATTTGTACTATCTGTTTCCACAGGCTTTTTTTGAGTGGTAATGATGCTTCCACCTGATCTCTGTATCTTTCTCCCTGGACGGAATTGGAGTCCAACGACATCAACATGGAGGAAGGCATGTGCTTTGAATCACAGAAGACGACTGCACAGTTGTTGGCAGACAGGGCATTCAGGGCAGGGACGGTAATGCTGACCTGCTGGTTCTCGATGAGAACAATCCCTAAATCCTCGACCGATGTCTTTTTTTGTTCACCCGTCTCGTGGTTCTCCACAACCAACTGCCCGTTCTTGAGCAAAACTCGGCACTGGCTCGTGAAAACGATAGTCCGTTTAATCATTTGCCTTACTTTTTGAAAACGATTCTTCCGGTCACTGTTAGGACAAAATCTTGATCCTCCACCAAGAATAGAGCCTGGTTGTTGTTGATGCCTATAATAGGCCGAAGATTCTCTCCGTGTTTCCAAAGCCCTTTCTTTATCGTAAGTTCAGTTGAGGATCTTGCTTCTAGATGGTGTTTAAGAGTTAGAATCCCATAATGGTACTTACCCATGTTTTGAGGTGCTAGGCCTGTGACTTCATAAAGTCGCCTGGACAACTCTTCCTGTGAACAGTTGTAAAGTTCTTCGGGAGACTCCTCATAGAAGAGGACCATCAACCCCGCTCTTACAATGCATCTGAGCGGCCGACCCGTCGCATCAGTAGGAGCGATCCATTCCACGGGTTTTCCATTGAAGTGATTCACGGCAGAAAGAGCGTTGAAAAGTTTGAAGGAAGGCTTTTTATCCCCGTATATCGCCATACAGTAATTGCTGTCGTTGGCGACATAGTAGCTTCTCTTATACTCCTTATCAGACTCGTCACGATGCGGCTTCAAAGCAATGGGAGATGTTATAGTCGGTGTAAATACCCTTACCTTACGGATAGGCACCCCTTTTTCCTTATTCATCCAGATTGTCTCCGTCACGGCTTTCTTGAGACTTCCGTACTCAGCGATGGCAGCAAGGACCTTCTCCCGAACAGCATTATCGACGATTTTAGGGACATCCTTCTTCTCATCCAGGGAATCCAAGGGTTTGCGCACGACATATCGGACTTCGTCATCCTTCTGAATGGCACCATAGAACGTATCCTTATGCAGAAGGGCCCTTGCCGTATGTCCTTGGGCATACATGGGTTTCCCGTCGACGTTCCTTTGGATGACACCCCGGACACGCACTTTCTTCTTGTCTAGTTTCGGCAGATTGTCAGGTGTGTAGTGGGAAACAATCAGGCTGGAAGGGATGGCAAGGACGTCCTCCGTGAAGGTAGGCCAGGGCTTTTCAAAACGGGGTTTCGGCCCTTTCCCGAACTGATAATCCTCCTCCTTCCTCAGATATTGGGCCCATCTGTCATATTCGTTCTTGCCGATACAGGCGATAGTGACGGCATCTATGCAGTGGTGTGCGTGGTTCACTCGCTCTTTCTTCGAATATTCGCTCTGGAGCCCCCATTCTTTCCTGAAAGCCGCCGTCGTCGCTCCCTTCACGACATAAATCTTACAGAAGAGTGTCTTTAGGTAAAGGCGGGCATATTTGCCGATAATCCCGATATCGACGGCTTGGCGGTTAGAGAACCCTTCAGGGACCTTCGTCATCGTAAACCGTTCGTACTTCCCCTTCCAATAGTTTAATTTCATCTTCAGGTAATGCATCCGGCGGATGGACGCATCCTTTGCCTCCTTTGTCTGGGCGGCCCGGACTTTCCTTCGCTGAAAAGAGATTTGGTTTGACAGTTCCTCAATTGTCTCTTTCCATCCTGCAATCCGCTCAAGTATGACATCGTGGTCAACCAGTTCGGAGGGTATCTGCGTTTTCTTGATTTCCCGGTTGAACTTGTTTTCACAGAGCGTCTTATTCGCCTGAGAGTCGTCGCCGCCCCGTGAACGCGGGATAGTATGCTCGATATCGAACTCAGAGACACCTCCAAGAAACATCCGGGGCGAAATCTGTCGGCCGGTATACAGGCAGATGTGATTCTGCTCTTCGTAGAGGCGATACTTAAGGAGTACATCATCGGACGGCACGTACCCGTCACCCATGATGCTGCGGATGGCATCGGAATCCTTCTTCCGCTGTTCTTCCTGGTCCTTCTGCCAGTCAGCGATGGCCTTCCGCATGTTAGTGTCGTTCAGCTCCCGTGCGAACTCAATATTGATCTTGGTAGAAGGGTCGATAACCCCCTCATCGAGCAGCCGGTTCAGTAGGGCCCTGAGCCGGAAGAGGGCACGCATCGCCATCGGATTCTTGAAGGCGTCCGTCCGCGGTGATCCCAAATGAACCCTTCCCTTACCGTCCGGCATGACCGCATGGTATGTCTCTATCATCGAAGGATGATACAGTTTCTCCGGATGGACATTGTCGGCCACCCCAAGGAGGTAGTCGGATATGTTCTTGACTTTGCTGGACTCCCTGTTCAACGGATCCCTGGAAAAGTCTTCCAAAAGGATTCTCATGTTCTCGACAATAACGGCCATCTTGGTGGTATCCTCCGTTACGCTGGAAGGAAGTACCGCAGGAAGATTGGCATAAAAGACAGCGTCACTGTAGATGTGCCCTCGACGGAGCCAGGGCAGGATTTTGTTGATAGCTTTCAGGCTGAGGGCTGCATAACCCTGCGACAGACGGAATTTCGCCAAACCGTCCGCCTTATCCTCATCGAGCTGGAGCGCAGCAGAGAGCCACTCGGACAGCTTCTTTCCGTCATCGTAGAAGAAAAGCGCATGCCAGACGTCATTCAGGATTCCGTCCTGCATCTTGCCGTCCGACTTCGTATAAACTGAACAAAGCTCTTCTTCCCATCCATCGGGACCTTGAAGTCCAAGCGCGCTGATGATGGCCGCTGAGACCGGACAGGCGGAAACGCTTACGGACATCCTGTAATTGAACCTGTATTGGTCATTACGCCCGTTCTCCCTGTATGCATAGTTTCCCTTCCCAGCGATCTTCTTCGCAATCTCATCAAAAGGAAAATCCGGTTTGCTTTTCCTGAAGAATAATGGCTTAATGGATTGAACTTCTTTGTCATTCAGAGGATATGCCTCCGTTTCATATGGTCTCTGCACGCGGACAGAATTGATAAACTGCAACATGCGGAACTCCTCATAGCGAGGGTGGGAAATAGGGCAACGAGGTTTCCCCTTCTCGAAACTGCACTTCCCCACGTTTCCCTTCTGGGATCGGAGGGGGCGCTGGAAAAAAATTGCGCGCTCTATATCTTTTTTCAAACGGGCACTTAATCCCTGTTTCTCACAGATGGCATCGAACTCAGCCTTGTAATGCTCTTCCCTGGCAGTATACTTGCAGCGTATTTTATCGCCTTTCTTGAAAAGATGATAGAAATACTCGCCCAGATAACGGCATCCGGCATTGTTCATTTCACTAGAAAGAAGGCTAATACCCTCCTTTACCTTTCCATTCTCCGAATCATCGGCCGCATCTTTCCGATTGCTAAGGAAGCCGCGCCGCTGATTAATGTGATAAAGGGCGCGGCCAAGTGTGTACCTGTCCAGGATATCTGTCAGGTCAAGTTTCTCCGTAAGAGAGCGATACCGATCATAATAAGGGTTTCTGTCCGGCCCGTCAAAGGAGCGTTGCCATAGCATGAATTCCTCATTAAGAGGATAGACCTTCTCGTTCTGCCACTTTTTAAGATCTTCATCGGCTAAGCGAGGGCATAATCCTTCCCTGACTAGCACTTTAAGCAGTGCGACCTTGCGCATCCGCCGACGGAAATAGTGCCTACGGGAAGCTCTAGCTGCAGTTCTCTCCAAGACTGCAGGTTTTTCTCCACTCTTGTCATGGGCAACTCCGTCCTGAAAGACGTGGACCCCTCTATCGATAAGCATGCAGGTATCGTCCTCATTCCTACCGATGACCGCCCAACCGATTGAATTGGTACCTAAATCAAGTCCTAATACCTTTTCCATTATTTGTTTATCCAGAATAAGATTATTATATTTGCTTTAGTAAGCTACATCTTACCACAATAAGGCTATATGCCGAAGGATTTTATCCTATGATCCCGCGTACTCCGTGGGATCTTTTTTTGTCTTCGATGTCCGCCATCTCAACGCAACTAACACAAAGATAAAAAAAATGGAACGGACTATTTAGGAATCAAGTCAAAAGTACTTGAAATCGGTGCAGAACTGTAGGAGAGGGATGGCAGCAACAGGACGGACGTCTGTGTGCTCAACATAGGAAGATTCCTTTAGTCGCCTCTTAAACCTGTCTTGGAGAATGAAAGGCTGCGAAATGCATACGGTTAAGACAGAAGACAATATTCACCTTCCCAGGAGGGTAGCCTTATGGGCCCTTGTGTTATATTCTGATTGGGAAGGCTAGGCGAAATTGTCTGACCTTCCCTCTGAGTCAGTGTTGCAGGGCTATATGATGTGCTCCGTGTGGGAAGGTGATTTTCTTGTTGGGTTCCTCACTGCGCATGGTGGAGTCCATAGGGGGTTGCACCACTGCCACCATCGGCACGTTAAGAGGGGGGGACCGGAGCAGAACGAAGTGACGCGAACGGTGGGGCCGCGAAGCGGCGGTGCAACCCCCTATGGACTCCACACATCCAGACTAACACTAAGAAACATCTCCTTCAAATACCTGTGGCATTTATATCTCAGATTATCATATTGTTAACGTAAAGAGGTTGCATCGAAATTAATGCAACCTCTTACTAATAATAGACTTATAATCAATAAGTCAGGCGCCACGACAATTTGTTACAACGATTTTATCTGACAAGGTAGGATGAACTGAAATAAGGTCTATGGAAAAAACGGGTCAATCCAGTTTCAAACCGTCATGCACGGCATAGCCGATATATTCCGCTTTTTCATTCCGACCATTATACCAGAGCTGCCAACGGTTGTTTTCCTCGTCGAAGAAAACGCTGGGCTTATAACAGGCCAAGGCATCGAAATAGCCCTCGGTAGGTTCAATTAAAGGATTGGATTCCAACCGCTCCCACTGCCGGATACCATCCGGAGAAATGGCAGCCCCGATGCGGGCGGTGTGGATGTCCGAATAGCCGATGTAGAACATGATGTACCTGCCGTCGGGGAGGCGATGCACCTCGCAACCGCCAATCCGATCCTGCTCCCAACCTTGGCCTTTGACAAAGATGGGATTCAGGGGCGACCGTTCCCAATGCAGGCCATCTTCAGATTCAGCATAGGCAATCATATTTGGTTCAAACGTCTCACCGCATGCATACCACATCCTGAATACTCCCCTGTCATCATCAAAAAGGACATATGGGTTCATAACGGAATAGCCCTCATAGTTGAACTCGGGGACCATGACTGGATCTGTGGTCACTCGATTGAAATGCTCTCCATCGTTGGAAACAGCGTACCCGATTTTACTGTAGCCCCTTGCCTGTCCTGTATACCACATGTGGTACACCCCACCCAGGAACAAAGTGCAGGACCGGTTGAGGTCGTCCTCCCAACCGCTCAACTCGTCATATTCCAGAACGATCTTCGGATCAGTCCATGACACCCCATCCTCACTCCTTGAGATGGCGATGGCCTTTTTGGGACGCCAGGAGAAATACATGTTGTACTTGGCTGAGCCATCCGGGATGACATTCACATCGAAGCAGGTCCCAAGTTCAGGGCCGCCTAGTACGGGGCCGTCGCCTCTCTTCAACCATCCGTTTTCGTGTGTTGCAGCAGGGATAAACGATGCATCCGATGTCCCATCCTCCGTCGTCTGTCTCGGAGAGTTGGAACAGGCGGCGCACCCTATCAAGAGGATCGACAAACAGTATTTTACAAATAAGAACCGCATGGTGATTTCAATTAAGGACTTAAAGATACATATTAAAAGCCATCCTAGAAATGTAGGATGGCTATTTTGAGGTGCCTAGCGGAATCGAACCGCTGTCCCAGGTTTTGCAGACCTGTGCCTAACCGCTCGGCCAAAGCACCGTTATGGAATGCAAATATACGAATAAATTTTGATATCCAAAATCCTTTATTCTACGTAAAGCAACAATCCCTTCAGATACTCCCCCTCGGGATGATAGATGTTGACAGCATGGTCAGCCGGCTGGTTGAGCCGGTCCAGGATCCGGACCGAACGGCCGGTCTGGGCTGCGGCCGAAAAGACAGCCAACGAAAAAGCCTCCTTGTCAACCACCTGGGAACAACTGAAAGTAAAGACGAGCCCCCCAGGAGCAACCTTTGAAATCGCAGCAGCATTGAGCCTCTGGTAAGCCCTCAGGGCATTTCCCAAGGCACCGCGATGCTTTGCAAAAGCCGGAGGATCGACTATCATGAGATCATACTTGTCCTCAGGAACCTCCCTTAGGAAATCCATTGCATCCACACACTGTTCTCCATGCATGGAAGGATCGAAACCGTTCAGGGACATGTTCCTGGCAACCATGTCCATGGCCTTCCTGGAACTGTCCACCGAATCGACATGCACGGCACCATTGTTCAAGGCATAAACGGAAAAACCTCCGGTATAGCAGAAAAGGTTAAGCACATGCCTCCCCCTTGAGTACTTTCCTACCAAAGCCCTGTTCTCCCTCTGGTCCAGGAAAAAACCTGTCTTCTGACCTTCCGTCCAGTTGACCAGGAACTTGTTGCCGTTCTCAAGGACCATCTGTTCATCATCGGAGAAACCATCAGCCTTATAGAGATAGCCATCCACAAGGTCAAGCCCAGCCTTAAAAGGAGCCGTCCCAGAACTCTTGTCATAGACAGCCTTCAGAGAGTCTCCGAAAACCTCCCTGAGAGCACCGCATATCGCGGTCCTGGCCCTGAACATGCCAACTGAATGCGCCTGCATGACGCAGACACCGTCATACCAGTCCACGATAAGTCCCGGAAGGCCATCCCCCTCTCCATGGACAAGCCGGAAGCAATTGGTTTCCTTGCAATCCGTCAGCCCGGCAGAAGTCCTCACCTTCAAGGCCCGGGAGATCATCTTGGTCCAGAAACCAGGTCCCATCACATCTTCTCCGGAGAAACTGAGCACCCTGACAGCTATTGAGCCAATCTGGTAATGACCATAAGCCAGGAAGGAACCGTCGTGCGCGAAAACACCCACGACATCTCCCTCCTGTGGATTACCTACGATCTGGGCGATCGCCCCGGAAAAGACCCACGGATGAAACCTTTTCAGGGACTCTTCCCTACCCTTCTTGAGTATGACCTTTATCATTCTTTTCTGTGTTTTTCGCCGGATTGGGCAACATTTGCTCAGGAGTCAGAGGATTCTTTTCGGAGGCCATGAGTTTCAGATACATCTCACGGCACACCCAAGCATCCGTAGCGGCATAGGCCTGCTGGGCATCGGAAAGACGTTCAGCCTCCCAGTTTGAAAGCTGCTGGGTCTTAGAGATACGGATTCCCAGGATGATGGCTGCCATTTTCTTGACACTCTTGTCCTTGATTCCATATTCCCAGACAATCTTCTGGAGGTCCACGAAAGACTTCGCTTCGAAGTCGTGATGTTTCATCAGCCCCCGCACATCATCATTCACCGCAGCACCGACTTTCAGGATATGTTCATCGGAAAGGATGGCCCTCAAGGCCTTCGGTATTCCTCCCATCAGCTTGATCCTGAACAAGAAAGCCTTGTCGCCGCCGGAAAGCTGAAGCAGGGAGACCCCGTAATGAGGTTGTCCAGGGGAAAAGCATGGACGCGACTCCGTGTCGAATCCTATCACTTCCTGCTTTCTAAGGTAAGAGACGGCCTTGAGGAAGTCCAGGCCGAATCCATCTATGACTTTGATTTTTCCAGGGAAACTCGCAGGTTCCAGCTTTTCTATATCTTCAGGACTAATGCTTATTCTGTACATAAGAAACAAAGGTGTTGGGAGCAAGGATTCCCACGGTGTCTGCGAATGACTCAGGCACGAGTGAGTCTTCGAATCCCACGAATGAGGAAGGCCTGCCTGCATCTGAAGGCAAGGTCATCAGCAACCTGGCCACGGGCCATGAGATGTTATGTGTAAAAAGATTCTTTTCACGCATTATTTCAAAACACTCAGCTGCAGGAGAAAAAGTACTGTCAGCCGAATAGATCACAGGCACGTCGCATCCGATCTTTTCAAAGAAATCCGACACATCATCTCCTCCTCTGACAGCAAGTTCAGGAGAACACAGGATGAGTACCTTGCAACGGCATAAGGAATCAATTGCTGAAATGGAACTCCTCACAGCTATTTCGCGCAATGCCTGCCTGCCTTCTTCAGAAGCAGCCAGGGAATCATACGGGTGATTGGCGAAATCAAGCAGCGAAACGATGGTCTCGCCCGCGAAGTCCGGAAGGCCATCCTTGACTCTCCTGGCATCCACATTGTCATATTCATCGAAGCCCATCATGTCTTCGCTCAATTCAAGGCAACGGACCGGATCCCCGACAAGCACGATCGTGCCGGAACTCTTCCCTGCCTGGAGGGCAAGTTCCTGAAGAGCCGGAAGAGAATCTGCCACAAGAGCATCCACCAGCCTCAAGGCATCATAGCCGGTCTCCACTCTCCTGGAGCACGACAAGGCTGCCAAGGCAGCAAGGACGATGAGTACTGCTATAAACCTTTTCACTGCTATTTGGAATTGTATGCCACAAAGATACAAAATCTTCACTATCTTTGAAGACAGCTCTGCAGAAAATGAAAGCAATACTGGCCATAGATTCATTCAAGGGGTGCCTGACTTCAGAACAGGCTGAATCCGCCGCAAGCAAGGCGTTTCCTGAAGGTGAAACCATCTCTATCCCTGTGTCCGACGGTGGAGAAGGTTTTTCGTCGATAGTCACCCGCATACTGGGAGGCGAGATGAAGCAGGCAAGGTGTTCTGATCCGTTGGGAAGGAGCGTAGTGGCTTCTTACGGTCTGGTCGGAAGAGGTAGGGTGGCAGTGATCGACACAGCCAGCGCCAGCGGTCTTGGATTATTGTCCCGGAATGAACTGAATCCCCTTGCCGCGACCAGTTACGGGACAGGTGAACTTGTGGCAGACGCTCTGGATGAAGGCGTAGATGAAATCTGGCTCGGGCTGGGAGGAACAGCCACATGTGACGGAGGGACCGGTATGCTTCAAGCCATCGGCTACAAATTCATGACATCAGGCGGAATCCTTCCGGAAGGGCACACCGTACTGGGCAACATAATCGGCATTGATTCGTCACACCGCCACAAGGCCCTTTCCCGATGCCGGGTGACCGGGTTCTACGATGTCTCCGTGCCATTCCACGGGACAGGAGGCGCAGCAAGGATGTTCGCGCCCCAGAAAGGAGCCGGTCCGGAAATGGTCGAAGCACTTGACAACTGGATGGCACAGCTCTGCACCGTTTACTCAAGGTTTTCAGGCCGGGAGATAAGGCAGATTCCAGGATCAGGAGCGGCCGGAGGAATCGGCGGCGCCATGAGGGCCTGCCTTGGAGCCTCCATGAATCCGGGAATATGGCATGTCCTCGACATTGCAGGCATGGGGCATGCACTCGACACCTGCGACCTGGTTATCACAGGAGAAGGGTCTGCCGACGCCCAAACCATTCGTGGGAAGGTCCCTTACGGGGTACTTGAATATGTCAGGAAATATGACTCCGAGTGTGGCGATGAAAGAAAGACCAAGGTAGTCCTGGCGGCAGGTCAGGTCCGTGACCTGGAAATCCTTGAATCTGCCGGTTTCGATGCGGTAATCCAGACTACTCCTGAAGATTCAACGCTGCAAGAAGCTCTCGTACCGGAAACGGCCATGGAGAATATTACTTCAGCGTTGAAAGGATTTTCGGAATGAGGAGTGAATGGATATATTCCTCTTCCATGAAATGACTCCCGTCATAGATTGTCCAGGTACCGTCTCCGAAATACTTCCTCCAGGTCCTGACCAGCACCACCCCGCTTCTCCGGAAGGCATCGTGTCTGCCGAAAAAGGCATAGAAACTATCCGCGCTACCGTTAAGGGGCGTGTTCAACATGGCACTGTGGTAGACTTCCTTCCATTTCAGTAGAGTCCGCGGGGCGAAATGAAGCTTCTGGCGGTCACCTTCCCGGGGTTTATAGTGCCTGTCAAAGAAGGGCGTGACTCCGGGAATGAAAGAAAGCCAGGCCAATACCCTGAAGAAGCGCGGGGCATTCAGGGATGGAGAAACGAAGATGTGAGGATAGCCTTTCAAGGCTATCGCATGGGTAGCTCCCATGCTCTCTCCGATGACGAGGTCGGGCTTGACTTCACCTGCCCATGAAAAAAGCTGTCTCCGGGCTATCTCAGGATCGAAATCATAAGTCCTTATAACGACTTCGAAACCTGGGCCCAGGCTGTCTTTCAGAATGGACGGAATCCGGCTGTCGCCGCCTCCGCCCATGCCATGGACGTACAAAATGACCTTTTTCCCGTCAGGAGTCATCCTTTTAAGCGAGAAAGCAACAGATTCACAAGCACATAGGCTGTAAATGAAAGCAGGACAGCCATCGACCAATGAGAGCGCGTCACAATGATCAGTACCAGGCTGGCGGCAACCAATGCAAGGAATGTAATCCGCTTGACATTATCTGCCCTGGAAGATTTCTTCCCACCCCCGAACTTCATGGAGAACATCGGAATCTCGCAAACCAGCAAGAAACACAAGACGATGGTCAGCAAAGGGATGAAGAATGGCGAGGAAGTCCATCCGGCAAGGAAACTGTGCGGGACTGACTGTACATAGCAGGCAAGGGAGCCGCAGATCATTGCCGATGCAGGTGTCGGCAAACCGATGAAACTGTCGTGCTGACGCTCATCGAGGTTGAACTTGGCCAGCCTGTAGGCTGAAAAGGCAGCAAGCAAAAGCGGGAAGAACTTCATGAACCTGACGCCATCCCCACTTACCATATAGAGCATGATGGCAGGCAGCACGCCGAAACTCACCACGTCCGACAATGAATCCAGTTCCTTCCCGACAGGGGACGTCGCATTAAGGAGCCTGGCGGCAAAGCCGTCGAAGAAATCGCAGACAGCAGCTGCCAGCATCAGGCAGAAACCGCCTTCGAGGTGGCCATCCAATGAAAGAATCACCCCCACGACCCCACAGAGGAGGTTCATGGAGGTGATAATGTTCGGAATGAGATTCTTAAGCCTCATTTACTTGATTCCAAGTTTCTTCTTGATGTCCTTGGGAACTGCATCCTTGTGGACGACGATGTCAATGGACTTGCCGGCGACGAAGTTCTCTGATGCATACCAGATTCCCTTGTACTTGCCGCTCTCGCCCCAGGAGTTCTTGACCATGTAGTAGGTGGTTCCGTTCTGGTCCTTGGCGATACCGAAGATGTGCATTCCATGGTCATCGGTGGTTGTCATCTCGTCAAAGCACTTCTGCCTGTACTCCTGAGTGGGCTTGATCTCTTCAGGAATCTTGACCTCGGCCTTCTGGGCCTGTGCAGGGCCGTCTCCGACAAGGCGCTGCTGGTCGGTCTGAGGGATTGCGGCGGCGGCATCGATAAGGACTGCCACACCGTTCCTGGAGAATCCTCTTTCAGAAACATCGGAGCCCCAGGCAGCCGTGTAACCATTCTCGACGGCATTCTTGAGGATCTGCATGAATTCATCGATCGGCACGTTGTAAGCGGTATCCCACCTCCAGTTGTCACAGACTTCGATTGCAAACTTGGTGTAGAAAGGATGATGAGTGAAGGAAGTGATGGTCACATAGTCATCAGGCACGATTCCAAGCTCATCCCTGTAGGATTCAGGAGTGTAAGTCTTGCCGTTGACTTCGAATGAAGTCGGAGGAACACCGAGGAAATTATCAACGATGCCATCGAATCCGGCTTTCCAGTTCTCTGAGAGGCTGCCCCTGTTGGGCTTCTTGGCGATAGCTTCGACATATGCCTTGGTCACGGCGTCGAGTTCACCATGGATGGGAAGCTTCTGCTTTCCAGGCATGGCTTCCTGGGGAACGATACCGTAGTCGCGGATGACGTCGAGCACATCGTCAGCCTCGGAACCGGCTCCGAAGGTGAGATTTCCATCCAGGCGGACATATTTCTCAGCCCTGTCCTTGTAGGACCTTGAAACCACGAACATCTCGGAAAGGTCAGGATACTGTGCCTGATCCTTGATTCCCTTTATCCTGATGACTTCTGACTCCAGGAAAGAAATCGTGGAGAAGCACCAGCAGGTACCGGAGCTGTTCTGGTTCTTGATGGAGGTGATGGGGAGTTCCTTGACAACGGTGAACTTGTAGTCAGGCTCCGGCATCTGAGGCCTCACCTGGGCCCAGATAGCAGAAGGAAGCAGTGCTGCCGCGACAGCGATGATGATAAGTTTCGTCTTCATATCTGATAAGGATTAATAGTTTTCAGCGCTGAGATGGAAATAGCTCTGTGGATGGTTGCAGACCGGGCATACTTCCGGGGCTTTCTTGCCGATGACGATGTGGCCGCAGTTGGAGCACTCCCAGATCGCATCCTCATCGCTGGAGAAGACAACGGCTTCGTTAACTTTCCCAAGAAGCTTGCGGAAACGCTCTTCGTGGCACTTCTCGATCGCGCCGACTCCTTCAAAGAGGTCCGCGATGCTGTCGAAGCCTTCATCACGGGCAGTAGCCGCGAATCCGGCGTACATGTCAGTCCATTCGAAGTTCTCGCCGTCGGCTGCAGCAGCCAGGTTCTCCTTGGTGCAGGGAACCGAACCGCCGTTGAGGAGCTTGAACCAGATCTTGGCATGTTCTTTTTCATTCTTAGCCGTTTCCTCGAAAATCTTTCCTATCTGCACATAGCCGTCTTTCTTGGCCTTGGAAGCAAAATAGAGATACTTGGTGTGAGCCTGGCTCTCTCCTGCAAAAGCGGTGCGCAGGTTCTGTTCTGTCTTTGATCCTTTAAGTTCCATAAAAAAAAAGTTTTCCCGGCAAAAGTGCCGTAATGACAAATATAGCAAAAATAAGTAATTTTGTAGCCATTATTCCAAGAATATGGCATCCCATAAGAAAAGCAGGAAGAAGAAGGCCCGCAAGGTCAAAGTCAGCCCCTTTGTTGCTTTGGCCGCGGCAGCTGCTATCTTGCTGGTACTTGTCCTCGTTTTAATGCCATGGAACCGGGGTGATGGTTCCGAAACCGGGGCGAAGATTCCCCCCGGCAACTGGAGGTTCGGGATCGACATCTCCCACAACAACGAAGGCCCGATCGTCTGGGATTCCCTCTTCGTCATGACCGATTCCAGGAAGCGTACGGTAAAGGATCCATACAGAGCTAAGGACATATTTCCTGTGGAGTTCGTATTCATCAAGGCTACCGAAGGGGCCTCATTCAAAGACAGCGATTTCAAGAAGAACTGGAAGGAAGCCGGAAAATCCGGTCTCAGAAGGGGTGCCTACCATTTTTTCAGAAGTTCCAAGGATGGGGTGGTCCAAGCCAGGAATTTCATATCCACAGTCGGAGACATGCGCTACAAGGACCTCCCTCCCGTGCTGGACATAGAGACTGTACATTTAGGATGCTCAAAGGATCTTCTCAACAGGAGGGCTCTGGATTGGCTGAGGACTGTGGAAAAGCACTATGGGAAAAAGCCGCTGGTCTATGCCAGTTCCTCTTTCATCAAGGACTACCTGGGCAAGGAGATAAGAGAAGGCTACCCTATCTGGGTAGCCCACTATGAGAAGGATACTCCTTCACACAAGGAATGGACTTACTGGCAGTTCACCGACAAGGCCATCGTAAAAGGAGTGCCCGGAAAAGTCGACCTGAGCGTAACGCCTGCAGACTAGCTGGCCGGCTTAAAGCCGTTGCCGTCCCACTGATAGAGCCTGGCGTTACAATTCTGAACCCCTGTCTTAGGATCACGGCCATTCTCGGACAAAAAGAACAGTCCGCCACCCAATGGAGCCGCACCGGTGGAACCATACTTGAACCTGACTCCGGGAACGGGATTGTCCTTCGTTCCCACCATAGGATGCTTGGCGGTATCATAGCCGACTCCATCCACAAGTCTCCTGACAGGTTTTGACGAAACATCGAATACAAAGGCATCATAATTGGGGAAGGACGGCTTGGAACCTTTGTAGACGAAGAGGAACATTTTCCTAAGGACAGGGTCGTAAGCCATGTTCTGAACTCCCCAGTTGGTGTTTCCTGTGTAGACGAAGTACTTTTCCTTGGGTTTTGAAGGGCCTTTGTCATAAAATTCTCCGAACCGCACAAGGCCGGCATAACGGTCCAGGCTCTTGAGATCGTACCTCAGCAAGACCTGGCAGTCATTGTCTGAACGGTCGAGGTCCTTGTAAATGCCATAGGCGACATAAAGGAAGTCTTTCCCGCCTTTCTTCCCGAGCCTTGGAGCGATGGCGACGCCATCAATCCCCGAGCAGCCATACCGATGGTCCATGACGGAACCGTCTC
The DNA here is from genome assembly GCA_902795735.1 of uncultured Bacteroidia bacterium. GTDB lineage: Bacteria > Bacteroidota > Bacteroidia > Bacteroidales > UBA932 > Cryptobacteroides. The sequence goes on along the minus strand of CADBMD010000161.1, from coordinate 3,297 downwards.
CTCCTGTGACTTTGGCATGGTAATCGGCTGTGGCGTCCTTGACGCAGACGATTTTGAATGCTTCATTGTTCTCGGAATCCATCCCGACTTTGTCCACCTTGTCAACATCGATGATTGCGATGTAGAACATCGAACGACCTTTCGCAAAATCGGAAAGGCCCGTCCCGATGACATCATCCTTGCATTCCAGGGAAGCATAGACCTTCCTGCGCGACTGGTCGAAAACCATCGCGCCAAGATGTCCCTGGATCCTGTCGATGGACCCCAGGACCTTTCCGGACATGTCCGTCTTGACAAAGGATGTAGTAAAGGAGAAATACATGCAGTCTTTTGCGGCATCATAGGATATGCCCTGCACATGATGGCTGCCACCTTCAACGTAAACGGAGGAAGCTCCAGGGCCAGAGGCTGCCCGGGACGCGACGAGGCTGGAACAAAGGACCAGGACAACGGCAATAAACTTTTTCATATCTTTCATTTGTTTAATTCTTCGATCATCGACTTGGCCACTTCCCTGGATGCTCCCCCTCCTCCCAGAGAAGCACGTATCTCTGCATAACCGGAAATCATGGCCTGCCTGTAATCAGTGTCTTCGATAAGTCTCCGGACCTCATAGAGAACATTGTCCGGGGTAAAATACTGTTGAAGGAGTTCCTTGAAGCACTCCCTTCCGAGAATAAGGTTGCCAAGACTGATGAACCTCACTTTTATGATAGCCTTGGCAATCATGTAATTGACTGAGGCGGTCCGGTAGGCCACCACCTGGGGAGTTCCTATGAGGGCACACTCGAGAGATGCAGTGCCTGAATTGACCACGGCCGCTCGAGAATGTCGCATCACGGCGTAGCTGAAACCGGAAATAACTCGGACATATTCCCTGTCACCGATGTACTTGCGATACTCTTCTGCAGTCCGGGACGGAGCAGCGGCCACGACGAACAGATAGTCTGAATACCCTTCCGTGGAATGCATCCTGTCTGCGAATTCCATGAATACAGGCATCATGGAACTGATTTCTCCGGAACGGGAACCAGCCAGAAGGGCGACCATGGGCCTGTCCGGGAGTCCGGCCTGCTTGAGGAATTCTTCTTCAGTCAATCCGAGCTGGCTGCTTCCATCGATTGCATCCACCAACGGATTTCCCTTGTAAATGAAATCAACGCCTTTAGATGTGAAATACGGGATCTCGAAAGGGAAGACAATGAAGAGTTTATCCACGAATTCCCTAAGCTTCCTGACACGGCTTTCCCTGGACGCCCACACTTTGGGAGCTATGTAGTAGAAAACCTTGAGTCCTGCCTTGTGGGCAAATTCAGCGATCCTGAAATTGAAGCCGGGATAATCAATCAGGATAACCACGTCGGGATTCCATGCAGAGATGTCAGCGGTACACTCGGTAAATCTCCGGGCAAAGGCCCTCGCATGAAGGAAGACCTGGGTGAATCCTATCACAGCACCCTCCTTGTAGTCATGCACCAGGCCGCAGCCGGGCGCCGCAGACTTGGAGTACTGCTTGCAGACTGAATCCATCAAGCCTCCTCCCCAGAAACGGATTTCCGCCCCGGGATCTTCTGCGTAGAGGCCCTTCATCAGGTTAGCCCCATGCAGGTCTCCAGACGCTTCGCCTGCTATTATGTAGTATCTGGCCATCAGAATTCCACATCCATGATGCGGGACAGCCTTTCGGCTTCCTTATGATCGGTCCTGTCGAAAGTCTGGGGTGTGATGGAGATGAAGCCGTCCTCGATGGCGTGGTGGTCTGCAAGACGGTCTTCGGCGGGATGCCCGTCGACGAAGCGACCACGCATCACAAAGAGCCTCTCCCCTTCTTCCGTGGAACGGCCAGGAACCATCCAGGGCTCGAATTCTTCGATCCAGTAGCCATAGCCGGAATGGCAGACTTTCACTCCTGCCACAGGCACATCTGAAGGCGGGAAATTGATGTTGTAGGATATTCCCTTCCGCTCAGGCATATTATTCATGAGCCTTTCGAATATTGACGGGAAATACCTCTTGACCTTGGAGAAATTGATATCGTCCCCATATTCACATAAAGAGACCCCTATCGAGGGGATCCCATTGATCGCTGCCTCTTCGGCGGCACCCATGGTTCCGGAATAGTTGGCAGCAACCGCCGCGTTGGACCCATGGTTTATTCCGCAGACTACCAGGTCGCATTTCCTGTCCGGATAGATCTGGTCCAAGGCGAATTTCACACAACTCGCCGGAGATGCGTCGAGGTAGTGCCAGGTAGCACCTTCTTCCTCCTTTATCTTCTTGTAGGCAATTACCCTGTCTCCGATGGACACTGCCACGGACATCCCTGACTGATGAGTCTTTGGAGAGACTATGGTCAAAGTCCCGTAAGGGCGCATTATTTCAACCAGTTCCCGCAATCCCTTGGCATTGTAGCCATCGTCATTAATAATCAATATCTTGAAATCAGCTGGCATAAATAATTTTTTGGTACACAAATATACTATATTTCCTCTTTTTTTGGTAATTTTGCAGACTTGAAAGTTTGTGAAAGTATTTGAACAACTTAATTAATATTTATCAAAATGGTAAAACTTGGTATTAACGGATTTGGCCGTATCGGCCGTATGGTTTTCCGCGCAGCAGTCGAGAATTTCTCAAATGACATCGAAGTTGTTGGCATCAATGACCTCCTCGATGCCGATTACCTGGCTTACATGCTCAAGTATGACTCCGTACACGGAGAATTCAAGCATGACATCGCCGTCGAAGGCAACTACCTGATCGTCGATGGTCACAAGATCCAGGTCTTCGCTGAGAAAGACCCTTCCAACATCACTTGGGGAGCCCTCGGTGTCGACGTCGTCGTTGAATCCACCGGATTCTTCCTCACCGCCGAACTCGCAGAGGCACACATCAAGGCTGGTGCTAAGAAAGTCATCATGTCTGCTCCTTCAAAGGATTCCACTCCTATGTTCGTCTATGGTGTGAACCATAAGACCTACGCAGGTCAGGCCATCATCTCCAACGCTTCCTGCACCACCAACTGCCTTGCACCTCTTACCAAGGTCCTCAACGACAAGTTCGGTGTGAAGCGCGGCCTCATGACCACCGTCCATGCAGCTACCGCCACCCAGAAGACCGTCGACGGCCCTTCAAAGAAGGACTGGAGAGGCGGACGTGGCATCCTCGAAAACATCATCCCTTCATCAACCGGAGCAGCAAAGGCTGTCGGCAAGGTCCTTCCTGAACTCAACGGCAAGCTCACCGGCATGTCCCTCCGCGTTCCCACTTCCGACGTTTCCTTCGTCGACCTCACCT
>CADBMD010000160.1 GCA_902795735.1 uncultured Bacteroidia bacterium | reverse complement strand
TGTGAAAGTAAATCCGGAACTGAAGGTCGTGGGCAGCATGACTATGTAATAGAGCTTCCCGACCTCGAAGCAAGTCCCATCGGCCATGCTGAGTGTGATTTCAGTCTCGGGGGATTCAATGCTCCTGACGATTGGAGCGACAGGTGATGCCGAGTCATCCATTCCGACGGTAAACCTTCCTGCGATAGCCTCGTTGTTGTTACCCTTGAATGTCACCGATTTGATGTCATCGCTGGAGACAGTGAACCTCATCAGGGTATAGACACTCTTGAACGGGATGCTCAGGCTCTCAGAGCGTCCGATGGTGATGGCATACCCATCATCGAAGGTCCCGGCTTTGCCGGTCTGGACGGCCGGTAGGGTTGTCGTTATACTTGCCGTGCGGGAAACTCCCGGCTCTGGTTCAGAGTAAACGGCATCTTCGCGGTAAGGATAGAGTCCCCAGACATAGGCGATTTCCTGTCCGTCATCGGCTCCAGTGACGAAGGAGACCAGTCCCCTGAACCGAGCCACAGGGGCCGGCTCGGAGTTGATAGAAGTGAATTCAGCAGACTGTCCGTCACTGAATATCTTAATCTTGTCTCCGGGAGTCCAGTAGATAGCCACAGGAGCACCAGTCTCATCGGTCACGAGCGAAGTCCTCGTTTCAAGTGCGGTGCCTTCATCAAGGGTTGCAGTAATTATGGTTTCCTGTAGCTCCCCCTTGGGCTCGGGATTCTCCAAAGGAGAATTTTCCTCCTGGATTGAGCAGGAGAACAGTGACAACACCGCTATAGAAACAGTCGGAATCAATTCGTATTTTTTCATGGCATTGCTTGGATTACAGTTGAATAGTCAGGCCAGGCAATCTTGTAGGCATTCACGCTTGCCGTAGGGACATAGATTGCTGCGATGCTGGCCCTGTTACCACTGCTTGTATACAATGAGTTGTAGAGGCTCTCGAGAGGAGTGTTTGAACTTAGATACAGTTTGAGGTTAGTCGGGCCATCATTATCGACATTGAAGAAAAGATTTGTGGATACGCTTTCAAGTCCGCTTCCGAGCTTTAGTTCTTTAAGATTATAACTATAGCTCAGCGCATTAGCACTTATGAACTTGATTGAGGGCAAGTCAAGGCTTTCAAAAGGATTGGAGCCTAACGCATTGACAAAGAGATTTTCAAGTTTCGGTGCAGTAAGGGTCTTTGCACCTCCGGAATAAAGACCTTGATTGTCGATAGTCGTCAGTTCCGGAAGGATATAGTCTTTAGGAGAACTGCAGTTAGAAAAAGCTCCAAAGCGAATAGTGGTCAAGTTTGGAAGATCTACGACACCACTGGAGATACCGTTGCCTATAGTCTCGAGCTTATTATCATGAGAGAAGGCATATGATCCTATGTTAAGCAATGCACTTGGATCGGTCAATCTAAGGAGAACAAGATTTATGCAGTCTGCGAAAGCCATGCTGTTGATTGTAGTAACAGGTCCTATAGTGGCCATTTCAAGATCCGTGCAGCCCATGAATGCCTCCTCGCCAAGTGAAGTGACTCCTTTGGCGGAGAATAGCTTCATTGACGAACAGCCTTTGAAAGCTCGCGCTCCTATTGTCTTGACGTTATCTGAAAGTGTGATGATCTGGCCTGAATCCCTTCCGCTGTTCACCATGCTGGAACACCCGTTGAAAGCATCGTCACCAACGGAGGTCAGAGCATAATTCGACCCTATAGGGAAAGTCAAAAGATTCGAGCACCCCTTGAATGCTGATGTGCCAATCTCGGTTATAGTCGCAGGGAATGAGATCCAGTCGAGCTTTGAATTCCAACTTTCAGATGAGAATGCATTTGCAGGAATCTTGGTCAGCCGGCCATCAAAAGTATAAACAGTAAACTCGAGGGATTCGTCAGAGGCAACCAATCCGGAAGGTATTGGAACCATGGGGACCAAGTTTTCTGTGGTACCAAATAGCTGTGTACGCTTCGAACTGACGAGGTCTGATCCGAAGTCGGTGGATCCGAGGGTAATCCAGGTTCCTTCATTTCCGACAAGGTGGTACCAGATTTCGTTGTTGGCCTGATAATAAAGGAAATGATCCCTCAGGGCATACCAGTCTGGATAATAGGTGCTGCTATCATAGGTAAGTGTTCCTGCACCTGGTATGGCGATGACATAATCAGGGTTTATGTTACTAAAAATGTTGTCTTCAATTTCAGGGGGAGTCGCTCCGGCCATGTTGATCCGTACCAAAGATGGGTTATAAGCGAATGCAACTCCTGAGATGTAAGAGACGGATTCCGGAATGGTGAGAGTCCTTAATGATTCGCACTCGGCAATGGCAGCCCATCCGATGGAGGTAAGGCCTTGGGGCAGTACGACTTGTTGGAATTGAGAGCCAAGCATTGCCTGGGCTCCGATCGAAGTCACTCCGTCAGGGATTACATAGGCCAGGTTACTGGGAGTGGAAGCGGGAGCATATGAAATCAAAGTCCCGTTATCTATCAGGCATTTTCCGTCTTCGGTGATGGAACTCTCATTTCCAAAGAATCTGGTAATCTCTTTGCAGCCCATGAAAGGATTGCTGTAGGATTGGTTACCGTCAGCGCATCTGAACTGTACATCCCCAAGGAATTCAACTTCTGTAAGGGCTGTGTTGTAGGCAAAAGCACGCTGTCCGAGGAAATTGGTTCCAGGAATCGCCAACGACTGCAGTTTGCAGGATTCGAAAGCCACGTCACCGATTACATCGCAGAAATCGCTTCCGAAAGAAATGCTTTCAAGATTGCTGTATGCGAAAGCACGTTGACCTATCCTGGAAACAGATGGAGGCAGGGAAATGCTTTTCAGGGTAGAATTATGATAGAAAGCTTCATCGAATATTTCCACTACGGGCTCATCGAAGGTGGCAACCCACATTCCGCGCTCCTGATCGTAAACGGAAACAATCTGCTCGCCCCACTCTCTTTCTATGAACATATTCCTGGCTACGTCATTCGAGGTCCCGTCAACGACGGTAAAATAGATTTCGTTGGAAGGCTGGGAGTTGGTCCAGGAAGTTACTTTCTTGTCGAGGTTGCTGACGTTGGAGAATTTGTTCCTGGCAAGAGTCACCGGACTGGTGGTGGATAATTTGAATTCACCGGTTTTCCCATCCATCCTCGTCAGAGTGAATGTGAATCCGGAACTGAAAGTCGTGGGCAGCATTACGATATAATAGAGCTTCCCGACCTCGAAGCAACCGTCAGCCATGCTGAGGGTTATTTCCGTCTCCGGGGTGTCAATGCTCCTGACGATCGGAGCTGCCGGCGAGGCCGAGTCATCCATTCCGACGGTGAACCTTCCTGCGATTGGCTCGTTGTTGTTACCCTTGAATGTCACCGACTTGATGTCGTTACGGGAGACGGTGAACCTCATCAAGGTATAGACGGTCTTGAACGGGATGCTCAGGCTCTCCGAGCGTCCGATGGTGATGGCGTACCCTTCATCGAAGGTTCCTGCCTTGCCGGCCTGGTCGGAAAGAAGGTATGTGGTGATGGTGGCTGTGCGGGAAACTCCGGGTTGGGGCTCAGAGTAAACTGCATCTTCATGATAGGGATAAAGTCCCCACACATAATCGACTTCCGTGCCGTCATCTGCTCCGGTAATGAAACTGACTTCACCCTTGAACTTGGCGACAGGGGCGGGCGTAGAGTTGATTGAAGTGAAAAGGCTGGATTCCCCGGCACTGAATATCTTTATCTGGTCGCCAGGAGTCCAGTAGATGGCCTCGGGTGCACCTTCCTCATCAGTGACGAGGGAGGTCCTGGTGTCGGAAACAGCTTCGTCGCCTAGGGAAGCGGTGATGACGACCTCCTGTTTGCTGATGTTGTTCCGACGGTCTTGCCGGAGGGGTGCATCCTCTTCATGGATTGAGCAGGAAAACAGAAGCAGCGTTCCTGCCAGAAAGGCACATATGTCCAGCGTTTTGTGAATATTCATATTGTATAGGATTATAGATCTTCTATTATTATGTCGAAATAGGCATCAAAGGCCAAGTTTGCACTGTGAAGCGCAGTTTTGTAGGCCTCCTTGCAGCCGCTCGGAACATGGATTGAAGTCAGAGGGAGCAGGACCGTGTTGACGCCGTAATCAGTGAAAAAGGCGGTTGACCCGAACGTGGGAGGAGTGGTCCCCTCGAAATAGAGATTCCGCTCAGGAAGAGAATTCACGCTATTGAACACATTGTCTGTTGAGCCATTCGATCCTAATGTCGTGAGACTGCTGCCGAAATGGATGTTCTTGATTGCAGTGTAGCCAAAAGTAAACCTTGGAATGGCTTTTATAGACGGCAGGTGCAGTTCGTCTATTGTTATGGATCCAAAAACATAGTCATCACTTGTACCAATGTTTGCGAGTTTCGGAACAGATAGCGTCTGCAAGGTCGTAGTGTATCCTAGTTTATAGAAAGCACCGCGTCCTGCTTTCGTAAGATTCGGCAAAGAGAGATTCGTAACGCTCTCGCAAGCATAGAAAGCATTCTCCCCGATTTCAGTGACATCCGGAAGTTCAGCCGTTCCTGCATTGGAACCGATCGTAGTCAATGAGCTGCAATTGAAGAATGCATATTTTCCGATCTTGGTTAAAGCAGCCCCGGGCATCGACATTATGATAAGGACGCGTTCCAGATCGACGCATTTATAAAATGCTTCCTCTGGGATCTCGCTGATAGTGCTGTTTTTGGAGATGACCACATCAGTCAGTAGAGACTCCTTGAAAGCGGCTTTGCCGATGCTGCTGACCTTGTAAAGGTACAATTGTGGTATGCTGCATCTCTCGAAAGCGCTTTCACCGATAGTAGTCAGGCTGTTGAATCCAAGATTCATGTTCCAGCTGGAGCAATCGTAGAATGCCGAGTTACCTATTGAAGTCAGTCTGGAGAAGGAGGCGAAGGAGCCAGGGAAAGTCGCCCCTATCTCGCCATTGCCGTAAACGAAGAACATCTTCATGCTCGAACAACCGGAGAAAGCTTCATCACCGATGGTTGAGAGGTTATCGACTCCGGAGAAACTTTCAACCGGGAAAAGTTCAAGGCCGCTGCACCCCTTGAAAGCTTTCTTGCCGATTTCGGTGACGGTGGATGGGACGGAAATGAAGTCGTACTGTTGGGCAGTGCTTGAATTTCCTGAGACTCCGGGATATTCTCCGGAGAAGCTATAGTCGGGAATCTTGGTAATAGGGGAATGTGCGGGATTATCGTCTGTATCTACAGCATAATATACTTTCATATTAGCCGATGCTGCTGGTGTGGCCAGGATTTCTTCAATGTAAGGATTCTGTGGAATGAACCTCTTTACAGTACCTGCACGGAAAGCGGCTTCGCGCACACCATCTATCCCATCGCCGAAATCACCTACAAGGTAGATTCCATTGATGTTGTTGTCTATGTTGTGGAACCAGATTTCCTGGTCAGTCTGGTAAGCAACATAGTGGCCGCAGAACTGTCTCCAACCCGGATTGTCCGTCGGAGAATCATAGGTATAGGCAGACGCTCCGCCTCCAGGCACCCAGATTTCAAGATCATCAGCCAACTCAGTGCCTGCGTTGCCGAAAGGCGTGACATCAGCGCCGATTTCTGGCGGAGTGATGCCGGCCATCTTGACTGTCTTCAGATTGGGGCAGTCTTCAAATGCACGGCCGTTGATATTTGTAACCGATGCGGGGATTTCTATGGATTCAATTGTGGATCCATAGAAAGCGGCCCATCCTATGCTCTGAAGTCCCTTAGGAAGGTTTACGGTTTTTGCGACTGCACCATTGAAGGCATTCGCCCCGATCTCTGTAGCATTCTCAGGCACGGTGTAAGCTTCAGATGCAGGAGTTGAGGCAGTAGCGTACGAGATTACCTTTGTCTCTTCCATGAGGCATTTGCCGTCGCTTGTGACTTTTTGCTTTCCACCACGGAAACTCTCAAGGTTCTCGCAGCCCAGGAAAGGATTGTTGTCGCAACTACTCAGGTCAACGTAATCGTCAAGGATCGTTACCGTCTTGAGGTTATGGTTGTAGGCGAAGGCCAGGTCTCCTAAACAATTACCTCCAGGCAGGAAGAGGTTCTTTATGTTGCAGCCCTCGAAAGCGGAATCGTAGATTCCTTCATACCAGGTGCTTCCGAAATTGACTTCTTCAAGGTTGGAACACCTGTAGAAAGCCTTTTCCCCGATTTCCGTGACACTGGCAGGCAGGGAGATGGTCTTTATATATTCCGGGTGTTGAGGGGCTGAAGCGTTGGCGTAGGCCTGTGCATTGAAACTGTTATCCGGAATCCAGTTGATCGGGTTTTCCCTTCTCATGATCCAGACACCTTTTTCTTCATCATAAAATGGGTTAATCTGCTCGCCGTCTTCCTCAAATTCCCGCCAGTCAATGACGTTCATTGCATCGCTCTCACTTGTTCCATCGATTACTGTGTACCAGATCTCGTTGGCCGGCTGGCCGTTTCCAGTCCATGTGGTGACTCTGGTGTCGAGATTGCTTACATTTGAGAACTTGTTTCTTGCAAGAGTGACAGGGCTCGTCGTTGATAATTTGAATTCTCCAGTTCTTCCGTCAGCCCTAGTAAGTGTGAATGTAAACCCGGAATTGAAAGTCGTAGGCAGTAAGACGATGTAATATAACTTCCCGACTTCGAAAGCGCTGCCGTCAGCCATGCTGAGGGTGATTTCCGTCTCAGGAGAGTCCATACTGATAAGCGGTACAGGTGGAGTTTGATTGTCATCCATATAGGTAGTAAACCCTCCGGCTATTTCTTCGTTATTATTACCTTTGAATGATACTGAAACTATATCGGGGCTGGAGACAGTAAACCTCATCAGTGAATAAACGGCTTTGAAAGGGATGCTCAGGCTTACTGAACGTCCGATGGTGATTGCGTAACCATCATCGAAGGTTCCGGCCTTGCCGGTCTGGACGGCCGGGAGGGTCGTCGATATCATGGCCGTACGTGAAACCCCGGGCTGAGGCTCGTTATACACGGCATCTTCGCGGTAAGGATAGAGTCCCCAGACATAATCGACTTCAGTGCCGTCGTCGGCCCCGGTTATGAAATTTACCTTCCCCTTGAACTTGGCGACTCGTGACGGCTCAGTGTTGAGGGAAGTAAAAAGGCTGGACTCGCCTGCGCTGAAAATCTTGATCTGGTCACCCGGGTTCCAATTGACTGCCACAGGTGCACTAGTTTCATCCGTCACGAGCGAAGTCCTGGTGACCATATCCGGTTCATCTTCTAAAGACGCAGTGATGATGGTTTCCTTTTCTTCGATTGTCTTGACGGTCTGGCTGGCAGGGACCAGTTGTTCTTCCATCGTGCAGGAGAACAAAAGCGATAAGGTGGCAAACAAGGCTGCCACTTTGAACGTTTTAAAAACCATAATATAAGTTATTATTTTTTTTCCTTATCTTTTTTTAAGCATCAGGTTGATTGACCCCTTTTATTATCCTTACATGTTAATCTGGCAGATGGGATCAGGTACTTCAGTCTCACCTCCACAGGTTTCTGAACCGCAGCTATCAGCCAGGATACCTTTCTGGACCTCGAAGATGATGGATTCAGCCTGAGGGGTTTCGTAACGCTCAACGTCCATTGTTCCGTTCTTCTTCATAATTTGGAAGATTTAATAATAGTCAATAGAGGTTTGCCTAACCTCGGAATAAACAATTTATTGCAATTTAGAAAAATTCCATTTAATAAAAAAGACAAATTCCATTTAAAAACCCATTTCCTCGCCAATTTCGACCAATTCCTGCCTGTTTAGAAAGAATTTCACTATATTTGAAAGATTATGCTTTTAAGGCTTGTACGATGGATTTGAATTTCTTTCTGGAGATACTCGGCATCCCTTCTACATCGGGGGAAGAAAAGGCTTTGGCCCAGTTCCTTAAGGAACAGCTCGTCCTGCGGGGCCCAAATGGAATTCAGGTCTTTGAATATGAAGTCGGAGACGGTACACTCAACCTGCTTTTCGACTGGTCCGGGACCGGCAAGCCTTCATTTGTCTTCTGCACACACCTGGACACAGTCCCTCCGTTCATCGCACCGAGCATCGATCTTGTAAACAAGGGTGACCGGCTTCCTGACGGGAAGATAGCTGCACAAGACGACACGATTGTCAAGGGCCGTGGAAGCTGTGATGCCAAAGGACAGGTATTTTCCATGTACAATGCCTGCCTCGAGCTCCAGAAGGAAGGTTACACGGACTTCGGCCTGCTTCTCCTTGCCGGTGAAGAAACCGGTTCATGGGGAGCCAAGGCTTACACAAGAGACTGTCCCGGCGGGGCCTTTGTACTGGTAGGGGAGCCTACCGACAACCACCTGGTCAGCGCTAGCAAGGGTACCAAAGCTTTCGAAGTTACCATCCCAGGCAGGGCCTGCCATTCCGGTTATCCGGAGCATGGCTCCAGTGCGGTCGAAAAGTTTGTGGACCTGATGAACACACTCAAGCTGGTAGAGTTTCCCGACGATCCCGTCCTTGGTCCTACCACATGGAATGTTGGAGACCTTCACAGCAACAATCCTCAGAATATCCTCAGTCCGGAGATAGATTTCCGCATATACTTCCGTACTACTTTTGCAACGGATGAGCTGATACAGAACAAGTTGCTTGGGGCATGCCCTCCGGGCACCGTCGTCAGGGCCTTCGGCGGGGACACTCCCCAGGAATATTTCCACGAGGTGGATGGAATCCCTTCCAAGCCGGCCTCATTCGGGAGCGACGCGCCTCGTCTGACAAAATTCCAGCGCAAGGCGATATGCGGCCCTGGATCGATCCTGACCGCCCACACGGACAAGGAATATGTCCTCCTTTCCGAAATGGAGAAAGCCGTCGAGCAGTACGTCAGGATTTTCAAGTCGGTGACCGGCAATAAGCAGGAATAATTATCAACGAACTTAATTACATAAATGAATCAGTCATGATCATTATCAAATTCGGAGGAACCTCCGTACAGAACGAAGAAGCGATCGGCAGGGTTATTTCAATAGTCAGCGGACGCTTGAAAGAGAAGCCACTGGTCGTCGTTTCCGCCCTGGCCAGGGTGACCAGGTTGCTTTGTACCCTGGCTGAAGAAGCAGAAGCCCAGCACGAGGACAATGTCAAGGACCTGCTCAAACAGCTGAGGGAAAGGCATTACGGCCTGGCCAGGAATCTCCTGGCTTCAAGGCCCGACCTCCTGGATAGTTGCCTGGCAGACGTAGAAAAACTCATTTCAAGCCTAGAGACCTTCACCGGAGGAGTGTGCCAGATCGGCGAGCTTTCCCCTCGCAGCGAGGCGCGCATCATCTCCACCGGAGAGCTCCTGTCTT